>REED01000058.1 GCA_007695225.1 Gemmatimonadales bacterium | reverse complement strand
GCCCAGGACCGCAAGACCCCTTCTCGGTGGTCCCTGTACTTCTTCAACAGCCTTCTAATAAACTGTCTCCGGGGTCCCTCCCGATCTCCTCCGACCCATTGGTGTCCATGCTCCCCACCCTTCCCCTCGCCCCTCTCCCATCCCCCCGAATGCGTCGTCGCCGAAGCTTCCTTCGGTGGATCCCCGGAGGCATGATCCTCCTGGCTGCTCTGGTCGGGTGCGGCGAGGCGGTTCCCGGGGACGAGGACGGACGCCTGCGGGTGGTCGCCACCGTCGGGATGATCACGGACATCGCGGAGCGGGTGGGCGGGGACCGGGTCCGGGTCCACGGCCTCATGGGCCCCGGCGTGGATCCCCACCTCTACAAGGCCAGTGCCGGGGATATCCGTCGACTGGCCAGCGCCGACCTGATCCTCTACAACGGACTCCACCTGGAGGCGGCCATGGCCGACCTCCTGGAACAGATGGACGGTCGGACCCGGACCCGGGCGGTGACGGCAGACATCGATCCCTCCCGGCTGCTCCGGCCGGCGGAGTTCGAGGGCGCCTACGACCCCCATGTCTGGTCCGACGTGTCCCTCTGGATGGTGGCCGTGGAGACGGTGGTGGAGGCCCTTTCAGAGCTGGACCCCGAGGGTGAAGGGGATTTTCGGGCCAACGCAGATCTCCTCCTGGAGGAGCTGGAGGAGCTGGACCGGTGGATCCAGGCGCAGGTGGCCCGGGTCCCGGAGCACCTCCGCGTCCTGGTCACGGCCCACGACGCCTTCAACTACTTCGGACGGGCCTACGGCTTCGAGGTGCGGGGCCTCCAGGGGCTCTCCACCGTGACAGAGGCCGGCGCCGGTGACGTCCAGGACCTGGCGGGCTTCATCGTCCGCCGGGAGATCCCGGCCCTCTTCGTGGAATCCTCCATCCCCACCCGGAACGTGGAGGCGGTGCAGGCGGCGGTGCGGTCCCGGGGGTTCGAGGTGGCCATGGGAGGCACCCTCTTCTCCGACGCCATGGGGGACGCGGGGACGCCCGAGGGCACCTATCCGGGGATGATCCGGCACAATGTCCGGACCATCGTCGAGGCTCTGGCCCCCGACGTCGAGGAGGAGCCGTGACTCCGGCCGGTCCGGCCATCGAGGTGAACGACCTCACCGTGGCCTATCGGCAGCAGCCGGTTCTCTGGGACGTGGATCTGGAGATCCGTGCGGGAGCCCTCACCGCCATCGTGGGCCCCAACGGCGCCGGGAAGACCACCCTGATCCGGAGTGTCCTGGGGCTCATCAAGCCTGCGGCGGGGCGGGTCCGGATCCTGGGCCTTCCTGTGGCCGAGGCTCGGCGTCAGGTGGCCTATGTCCCCCAGCGGGGTTCGGTGGACTGGGATTTCCCCACCTCGGTCCTGGACGTGGTCATGATGGGAACGTACGGGCAGCTGGGTTGGCTTCGGCGGCCGGGGCGGGATGAGGCCCGCCGGGCCGAGGAGGCCCTCGAGAAGGTGGGGATGGTGGCCTACGCCTCCCGGCAGATCCGCCAACTCTCCGGGGGACAGCAGCAGCGGGTCTTCCTTGCCCGGGCGCTGGTGCAGGACGCCCGGGTCCACCTCATGGACGAGCCTTTCCAGGGCGTGGACGCCCGGACGGAGGGGGCCATCGTGGAGGTTCTCCGGGAACTGAGGAACCGGGGGGATACGGTGGTGGTGGTCCACCATGCGCTCCAGACCGTCCCCGAGTACTTCGACGACGTGGTCCTCCTGAACGTACGTAGGATCGCCTCAGGGCCGGTGGCCAGGGTATTCACCGAAGCCAACCTCCGGGAGGCCTATGGGGGGCGGCTCCCCTTCCTCCAGGGGGTCACGGGTGGGGCGGCCCTGGAGCCGGGCCGGGAGGCGCCCACCACGGACATCCTCCCCGACCCGGGGGGAGACGTTTCCTCCTCTCCGGCGGGCTCCGGAGGGGGAGGGGGAAGCTGGACCCGTCCATGAGCCTGGGCGCCTTCCTCCACGATCTCCTCTTCGACTACACCCTCCGGACCGTGGCGCTGGGGACCGCGGCGCTGGGGGCGGTGGCCGGGGCCCTGGGCTGCTTTGCGGTGCTCCGGAGGCAGAGCCTCCTGGGGGACGCCATCGCCCACGCGGCCCTGCCAGGGATCGGGCTGGCCTTCCTCCTCACCGGGAGCCGGGCCACCCCCGTTCTCGTCCTTGGGGCGGCGCTGGCGGGGTGGCTGGGAACCCTGGCCATCCTGGCCATCGTCCGGAGCGCCCGTCTCCCCGAGGACACGGCCCTGGGCATCGTACTCTCCGTCTTCTTCGGGGCGGGGCTGGTGATCCTGACCTTCGTCCAGCGGCGCCCCACCGCCGCCCAGGCTGGACTCGAAACCTTCCTCTTCGGACAGGCCGCCACCCTCCTGGTCCGGGATGTCCAGTTCATCGCCGGGGTGGGGGCGATGGCTCTCCTGCTCCTCTTCTTCTTCTGGAAGGAGTTCAAGATCCTGGCCTTCGATCCGGACTTCGCCGCCTCTCTCGGCCTTCCGGTTCGACGCCTGGACGTCTTCCTCACCTCGCTCCTGGTGGTGGCCATCGTCCTGGGGCTCCAGGCGGTGGGCGTGGTCCTCATGAGCGCCCTGGTGGTGGCCCCTGCGGCGGCGGCGCGGCAGTGGACCGATTCCCTCCGCTGGATGGTCCTCCTGGGTGGGGCCCTGGGTGCGGTGGCCGGGGTCACCGGGGCCTCCATCAGCGCCATGGGGCGTGGGATCCCCACGGGGCCCACGGTGGTGCTGGTGGCCAGTGGGATCGTGGCGGTCTCCCTCCTGGCCGCGCCTGGGCGAGGACTGGTGGCGGAGTGGATCCGGACCCGACGGACCCGAACCCGGGTCCGGGCCGACTCGGTGCTGGCGGATCTCTACGCCCTGGGGTCCCAGCATTCCCGGGTCACCCATCCCCACGCCGCAGCGACCCTCCGGGCCATGGCCTCCGACCCTGGGGAGGTGGAGCGTAGCCTGCAACTTCTGGAGGCCCGGGGGTGGGCCCGGTCCAACGACCAGGGCCTCTGGGCGCTGACCCAGGAAGGCGCGGAGCGGGCCGAGCGGCTCTTCCGGTCCGGCTCCGGGGAGGAGGAGGCCACATGACGGCCTCGGGGGCTCGTGACCGCGATCGGGGCCACATGACCGCCATGTGGCTCGCATGACCCCCATGGAGTGGGAGGTCCTGGCGCTGGCGGTGGTGGTCGCCGTGTGCTGCGCCCTCCCCGGTGTCTTCCTGGTCCTCCGGAGGATGGCCCTCATGTCCGACGCCATCTCCCACTCCATCCTCCTGGGGATCGTCCTGGCCTTCTTCGTGGTCCAGGACCTCACCTCCCCCCTCCTGGTGCTGGCGGCGGCCGCCACCGGGGTGGTGATGGTGTGGCTGGTGGAACTCCTCCACGCGACTCGTCGGGTGAAGGAGGACGCGGCCATCGCCCTGGTCTTTCCCGCCCTCTTTTCGGTGGCGGTCCTCCTCATCGCCCGCCACGCCGGCGACGTGCACCTGGATGTGGATGCGGTCCTCCTGGGGGAGATCGCCTTTGCCCCCTTCCGGCGGCTGGAATTGGCGGGGCGTGACCTGGGCCCCCGGGGGCTATGGCTCATGGGAGGGATCCTTCTCCTGAACTGCGCCTTCCTCGCCGCCTTCTACAAGGAACTGAAGGTCTCCACCTTCGATGCCGGACTCGCCGCGGCCATGGGGTTCTCCCCGGTGTTGCTCCACTACGCGTTCATGTCCACCGTCTCCATCACCGCCGTGGGAGCCTTCGACTCGGTGGGATCCATCCTGGTGGTGGCCCTCATGATCGCCCCGCCCGCCTCAGCCAGACTCCTCACCGACCAGTTGGGTCGGATGCTGGGGCTCAGCGCGCTCCTGGCGGCGGTCTCCGCAGGGTCGGGGTTCTTCCTCGCCCAGTGGCTGGATGCGTCCATCGCCGGCTCCATGGCCACCATGGCAGGGGGGGTCTTCCTCCTCTGCCTCCTCGTCTCCCCCGATCGGGGGGTGGTCGCCGAGCTGACCCGTCGGAGGCGCCAGCGGTTGGAGTTTGCCCGCCTCATGCTCACCATCCACCTGCTCCATCACGAAGGGGGTGCCCGGGAGGAGGAGGAGAACCGGCTGGACCACCTTCCGGAGCACCTCCGGTGGTCACCCGACTTCGCCCTGAAGGTGGCGCTCCGGGCCGAGCGAGACGGTCACATCCACCGGGAACGGGGGGGGCGGCTCCGGCTGACGCCCCTGGGGCGGGAAGCGGCGCGGCACCTGATGACCCATTGACCTCGGCAGGGTTGTGATCCGTGGGAATGCCTGGAGCTGCCCACCGCCCTCCCAGCGCTCCTCCGGACCGTCATCCGCCGGGCCGCGCTCTGATTGACACCCCAACCGAGCCCTGCGAAGTTAAGAGGCTTAGGCGGCAGTGCCTCTGACCCGGGCCTGCCGGGCAGGGTTCTTCTACCCACATCGACCCAGACGCCATGTTCAGTTCGATTCGCGGACGGATCCTCGTGATCCTGGCCGTTCTCGGCCTTTGCGGGTGGTATCTCGCAACGACCCAGATCAAGCTCGGCCTCGACCTCCAGGGCGGGATGCACCTGGTCCTCGAGATCGACGATCCGGAAGGCACCATGTCCATGGAGGCCCGCTCCGACGCCATCGACCGGGCGGAACGGATCATCCGGAATCGAGTGGATGAGCTCGGGGTGGAGGAGCCCCTGATCCAGAAGGTGGGTCAGGATCGCCTCATCGTGGAGCTTGCCGGCATCGACGACGAGGAGCGGGCCAAGGAACTCATCGGCCAGACCGCGCTCCTGGAGTGGAAGCTGGTCCGGAGCCGAACCGAGGTGGACGCGTCTCTCCCCCGAATCGACCGGGCCATCGTGGCCGCCCTGGGAGGAGACTCCATCCGGGCCCTGGGGCGCGCCGTGGAGGCGCCTGGGGAATCGATGGAAGACCTCCTCTTTGGCACCGGACCCGACACCCTCCCCCAGGAGGAACTGGAGGAGGAACTCGAGGATCCGGAGGAGTTGGACGTGGAAGTGGACCTGGAGGTGCCGGAGGCCGACGCGGACCTCCGCCCATTCAGCGCCCTGCTCCTCCAGGGGCCGGACCAGGGTGAGTTCCTGGTCCGGACCGAGGACTATCCCATTGCCCGGATGTTCCTGGAACTCCCCGAGGTACAGGCCATCATCCCCCGGGCCGTGTCCCTCCAGTTCGAGTGGCAGCCCCGGGCCGTGGCGGGGCAGACCTATCGGGCCCTCTACGTTCTGCAGCGGGATGCCTTCCTCACCGGAGACATGCTGGAGGACGCCAGCTCGAACCGGGACCCCCAGTTCAACCAGCCCATCGTCCAGTTCGAACTCACCCGAGCCGGCGGACGCCGTTTCGGCGATGTGACCGGGCGTCACGTGGGCGATCGCATCGCCATCATCCTGGACCGGGAAGTGGTGAGCGCACCCGTGGTCCGATCCCGCATCGGGGCGCGGGGTCAGATCGAGCTCGGCGGGTCCACCATGGAGGAAGCCCGTGACCTGGCGTTGGTCCTCCGGGCCGGCGCCCTTCCAGCTCCCCTCCGGGTGATGGAGGAACGGACGGTGGGGCCCTCCCTCGGACAGGACTCCATCGACCAGGGGCGACTGGCCGGGATCATCGGCCTCTTCCTGGTGGTGCTGGTCATGATCGGCTACTACAAGCTCACCGGGGTCCTGGCCATTGCCGCCCTCTCCGTCTACGTGGTGCTGGTCATGGGTGGCCTGGTGGCGCTGGGCGCCACCCTCACGGTACCGGGGATTGCCGGGCTCATCCTCTCCATCGGGATGGCGGTGGACGCCAACGTCCTGATCTTCGAACGGATCCGAGAGGAGTTGGATCAGGGGAGGGCCGTTCGTACCGCCGTGGATGAAGGGTTCGGCCACGCCCTCTCCGCCATCGTGGACGCCAACATCACCACCCTCATCACCGCGCTGATCCTCTTTCAGTTCGGCACCGGGCCGGTGCGCGGCTTCGCCGTGACGCTGACCATCGGTATCATCGCATCCTTCTTCACCGCGCTGTACGTGACGCGAACCTTCTACCTGATCTACATCAGGAACAAGAAGGCCACCGACACCGTCAGCATCTAAGGGCGACCCCAAGATGCGATTTTTCAAGGACGCCGCATTCGAGTTCATCGAGAAGCGGCAGAAGGCCTACGTGGTCTCGGCGGTGGTGCTGGCCATCGGGATCGGGGCCATGCTCTTCAACGTCTTCTCCATCGGGAACTGGATGAACTACGGCGTGGACTTCACCGGAGGAACGGTGATCCAGATCCAGACCGAGCCCGGCGTCACCGATGCGGACCTCCGGGAGGCGCTGGGTGGTCCCCAGGCACCGTCGGTAACCCGGTTCGGTGCCGATGATGAGTTCATCATCCGGGCCCCGGTTGTGGCCGACATGGAGACCGACCAGGTGGCGGCGGAGATCCGGCAGCTTCTCGCGGCGGCGCCGGGGATCGGGGAGTTCGAGGTGGTGCGGACGGAGATCGTGGGGCCGGTCATCGGGGCGGAGCTTCAGCAGCAGGCCGCCCTGGCCATCCTCTTCTCCTTCCTCCTCACCCTCCTCTACATCGCTTTCCGTTTCGAATTCCGGTTCGGGTTGGCCTCCATCGCGGCCACCCTCCACGACATCCTCGTCACCCTGGGATTCCTGGCCCTCTTCCGGATCGAGATCTCGCTCCCCACGGTGGCGGCGGTGCTCACCATCATCGGGTACTCCCTGAACGACACCATCGTGGTCTTCGATCGGATCCGGGAGAACCTGAACAAGAAGGGGGGGCGTCGGGAGGATCCGGTGACGCTCATCGACCGGTCCATCAACGAAGTGCTCCCCCGGACGGTGATGACGTCGGGCACCACCCTTGTGGTGCTTCTCTCCCTCCTGGTGCTGGGCGGAGCGGTGATCCGGGACTTCACCATCGTCCTCATCCTGGGGGTGGTCATCGGAACCTACTCCTCCATCTTCGTGGCCTCTCCGGCCCTGCTCGAGATCCAGCGACGGTGGGAGAAGAAGGAAAAGAAGGCCGACCGGAAGAAGCCCGGTACCAGGGCCCGGGACAAACGGGCGATCCCCGTCTGAATCCAGGCGCCGGATGATGTGGGAGCGGGGTCCGGGGAGAGCACTCCCGGACCCCGCTTCGCACTGTGGTTTTCCACTACCCCCGAACGACGGAGCTGTCCGACCCCATGCTCGTCGACACCCACTGCCATCTCACCGCCGACGCCTTCGACCCGGATCGGGTCGCCGTCTTGGAGCGGGCCCGTGACGCAGGGGTGGGGGGGGTCATCATCATCGCATCCGACCTTGGCGATGCCCTCCAGGCCCAGGCCGTCGTCTCCGATTTCCCCTCGGTGGGCGTTCGGCTCTTCACCACCGCCGGAGTCCATCCCCACCAGGCCGGGAAGGCGGAGCCCGAGGACGAGGCGCGCCTCAGCCAGCTGCTCGGAAGCCCGGAGGTGGTGGCGGTGGGGGAGTGCGGGTTGGACTTCCACTACGACTTTTCCCCCCGGGAGCTCCAGTTCCGGTGGTTCGAGCGGCAGCTCCGGTTGGCGGGTGACGCGGACCTCCCCGTGGTCGTCCATTGTCGGGAGGCGGAGGAGGAGATGATTCCCCGGGTTAAGGAGGCAGGGGATGCCGGGGTTCGGGGCGTGCTCCACTGTTTCCCAGGGGACCTCCGTCTCCTGGAGACGGCGCTGGAGGCGGGGTGGTCGGTTTCCTTCACCGGGATCGTGACCTTCCGCAATTTCCAGGGAGCTGAGGCGGTTCGGACGGTTCCGGCGGGCCGCTACTTCCTGGAGACGGACGGTCCCTATCTGGCCCCGGTTCCCCGCCGTGGGAAGCGGAACGAGCCCGCCTACCTTCCTCTCATCCGGGATCGGGTGGCGGAGCTCCGGGCCGAATCCCCGGAGAAGGTCGAGGCGGACAGCACCGCTGCGGCCCGAGCCTTCTTCCGCCTTCCCTCCTTCTGAGATCTCCCATGGGTCGCACCATTCTCGTACTCCCTGATGCGGTGGCGAACCAGATCGCTGCGGGGGAGGTGGTGGAGCGTCCGGCGTCGGTGGTGAAGGAGTTGGTGGAAAACGCCCTGGACGCCGGGGCCGGCCGGGTGGAGGTCCGCATCGAACAGGGCGGGAAGCGGAGCATCCGGGTCGCCGACGACGGGTCGGGGATGGGGCGGGAGGACGCCCTCCTCTCCCTGGACCGCCACGCCACCTCCAAGATCCGGGAGGCCGACGACCTGCGGGGAGTGGGCACCTTCGGATTTCGGGGGGAAGCCCTTCCCTCCATCGCCTCCGTCTCCCGCTTCTCCCTCGAAACCCGGTCCCGAGGGGAGGAGGTGGGCACCCGGGTGACGGTCCGGGGCGGGATGGTCACCGACGTGTCGGATCACCCCCGGAAGGTGGGAACCACGGTGCAGGTGGACTCCCTTTTCTTCAACGCCCCGGCCCGAGCCAAGTTCCTGCGGCCTCCCGCCGCCGAGACCCGGGCGGTGAACGAAGCCCTCATCCCCCTGGCCCTGGCCCACCCCCGGGTCACCTTTCTCTTTCACTCCGACGACCGACCCCTCCTGGAACTCCCGGGGACCGAGTCCCTCTCGGAGCGGGTGGCCCACATCTGGGGCGAAGAGGCGGCCTCGGCCCTCATCCCAGTGGAGGCGGAGGGGGGAGGGGTGGCCATGGCCGGGCTGGTGCAGCGGCCGGATGCCGCTCGCCCCGGTTTCCGGCGGGCTCACCTCTTTGTCGAGGGTCGTCCCTTTCGGGACGCCGCCCTCCTCCGAGCCGCGGACCGTGGCTACCGGACCACCATCCCCCCGGACCACCGTCCCTGGGTGCTCCTCTTTCTCCGGGTCCCTCGGGGAACCGTGGACGTGAACGTGCATCCCACCAAGGCGGAGGTCCGCTTCCGTGACCGGAGTTCCGTGGAGCGACTGGTGGAGGAGGGGGTTCGGTCCGCCCTGGAGGGGGAGGCCAGCGCCGCCCTCTTCCAGACATCTTCGCCGGACTCGGCTGGATCTCCCGGGAGACCCCCAAGTCGACCCATGGGTCGAGAGCGTCCCTCGGCGTCGGGATACTCCGGTGCCGGGACCTCCGGGACCGGGACCGGGGCCGTCCCCGGAGCACGGACCGGAGCACGGGCTTCGACCCAGGAAGAGGGACCCGAGGGGGAAGAGGCCCAGATGGCCCTCTTCCTCCAGGGACGGGGCTCCGCCTCGCAGGGAAGAGGGGCCGGTGTCTCCGGGGCCTACTCCAGCGAGACCGACTCCGGCGGAACCGATTCCGGGGAGGCGGGGGAAGACTGGTCGGCGGCCTCCCTGCCGGAGCAGGTGGCGGTGGAGGGACTGGACCGCCCCCGCCTCTGGCAGGTCCACCGGGCCTGGATCCTGGCCGAGGTCCGGAACGGGATCCTCCTCATCGACCAGCATGCGGCCCATGAGCGGGTTCTCTTCGAGCGGATCATGGCCCGCTTCGACGAGGGAGGAGCCGGAGGGCAGCGTCTCCTCTTCCCCCTGACGATCCGCCTCACCCCCCCGGAAGTACAGATGGTGGATGACCTGAAGGGGCTGCTTCACCGCACTGGATTCGAGGTTGAACTCTTTGGGGGAGATACCGTCATCCTTCACGCCGTCCCGGATCCCCACCCCTACTTCGATGCCGAGGGGTGCTTCCGGGAGATCGTGGAGGAGCTCACCCATGGCTCGGAACTCGTCCGTTCCGCCCGGAACCAGCACGAACGGCTGGCAATGAGCTTCGCCTGCAAGGCAGCCATCAAGGCAGGGCAGGCCCTGGACGACCGGGAGGTCCACGAGCTCTTCGACCAGCTCTTCGCTACCCGGCTTCCCTACCACGATGTCCACGGTCGCCCTACCACCGTTCGCCTTTCCCGGGGGGAGCTCGAGCGGAAGTTCGGAAGATGACGGGGGACGAGGTGGCTCCGCCTTCTCGTGTCGAGCCCCCCCCCTCCCCCGCGGAGGCCCCACCTTCCCCGGGGGAGCGGGATCCGGTCCTGGCCCTGGTGGGACCTACTGCGGTGGGGAAGACCGCCCTCTCCCTCGCCCTTGCCGCTCGCCTGCGGGGGGAGATCATCTCCCTCGACTCCCGGCAGGTCTACCGGGGAATGGATGTGGGTACGGACAAGGTCACCCGCGAGGACCGGGAGCGGATTCCCCACCATGGGTTGGATCTGGTGGATCCAGATGAACGCTATTCGGCCGGGCGGTTCGGCCGGGATGCCCGGCGGTGGATTCGACAGATCCGGGAGCGCGGACGACTTCCCCTCCTTGTGGGCGGGACGGGGTTCTTCCTCAAGACCCTGGCGGACCCGGTCTTCCGGGAGCCGGAGATGGATCCGGACCGACGGGAGCGGCTCCGGGAGTGGCTGGCCCGGCAGTCCCGTTTGGAGCTGGCGCGCTGGGTTTCCCTTCTGGATCCGGAGCGGGCGGCGGTGGCCGAGGCGGGGGGACCCCAACGCCTCGGCCGGACGCTGGAGGTGGCGCTGCTCACCGGTCGCCCCCTCTCCTGGTGGCACCGGAACGCGCCGCCGGACGCCGAGTCCGTCCCCGTCCGGGTGGTGCTCCTGGAGCGCCCACGCGAGGAGCTGTATGAACGAATTGAAGAGCGGACCCAGGCCATGTTCGGAAGTGGGCTCCTGGAGGAGGTGGCCGCGCTCCTCGCCGCAGGGTACCGGACCTCCGATCCGGGGATGACGGGGACCGGATACCGGGAGGCTGCAACGGTGGTCCAGGGGGAGTGCTCGGTGGAGGAGGCCGTGCTCCAGGTACAACGAGCCACCCGGGCCTATGCGCGGAGACAACTCACCTGGTTTCGGCACCAACTCCCTTCGGAGGGACTCCGCATCGATGCCCGGGATCCGGTGGATCGGCAGGTGGAGGTGGTGGTTCGGTGGTGGAAGGCGGGGACCAGGGTCTCCGGGACGGGGTAGATTTTCCGTGGCGGCCTGAGGAAAAAGGGAAGAGGCAACACCGGTCATCACCGGGGAGGGAGCGGTTCATGCAAACGAGGTCCAATTGAAAATCGGTATCACCTGCCATCCCACCTACGGAGGCTCCGGGGCGGTGGCCACGGAGCTGGGGTTGGAGCTGGCGAAGCGGGGTCACGAGATCCACTTCATCTCCTATGAGCAGCCCTTCCGCCTCGTGGGGTTCCAGGAGCGGGTCTTCTTTCACGAAGTCGAGATGGACCAGTATCCCCTCTTCGAGCACCCGCCCTACTCGCTGGCCCTGGCCGTGGCCATCCATCAGGTGGCGGAAACCCGTGGGCTGGACCTGATCCATGTCCATTACGCCATCCCCCATGCCGCGTCGGCGTGGATCGCCAGGCAGATGCTGAATGGCTCGGCGGGCCCAGCCATTGTCACGACCCTCCACGGGACCGACATCACCCTGGTGGGACAGCACCCCTCGTTCCAGAGCATCACCCGCTTCTCCATCCTCAAGTCGGATGGACTCACCGCCGTTTCCCAGTACCTCCGGGACGAAACGGAGGAGAACTTCGGTGTCCCCGCAGAGCGGATCGAGGTCATCCCCAACTTCATCGATCCCCAGCGATACCGGAGGGATTTGGAGCCCTGCCACCGGGCCACCCTGGCCCCGAATGGGGAGAAGATCGTCATGCACATCTCGAACTTCCGGGCGGTGAAGCGGGTGGAGGACGTGGTGCGGGTCTTCGCCGGGATCGCCCGACGCATGCCGGCCCGCCTCGTAATGGTGGGGGACGGCCCGGAGCGACCCCGTGCCCAGGCTGCCGCAACGGACCTCGGCATCGACGACGCCGTGGTGTTCCTGGGGAAGCACACCGCCGTCGAGGAACTCCTGGCCTGTGCCGACCTCTTCCTCCTCCCCTCGGAGTCCGAGTCCTTCGGGCTGGCCGCCCTGGAGGCCATGTCGTGCGGCGTCCCGGTGGTGGCTTCCCGGGTGGGTGGGATTCCGGAGGTGGTGGAGGATGGGGTGACGGGCCATCTCCTCCCCCTGGGAGACGTGGAGGCCATGGCTGACGCCGGCGCCACGACCCTGGAGAACGATGAAGCATGGGGGGCAATGAGCGCTGCGGCTCGGCGTCGGGCCGTGGACCACTTCTCGGCGGATCGGGTGGTCCAGGACTATGAGGCATACTACCGCCGGATCATGTCCCGGAATCCGGACCGGATCCCCGTTGGAGAAGGAGAGGTCGAATGACGGCGGAGAGATCGCGGGAGCGCGCCCTCGCGGGACTCGTGGAAAGCGGGTTGGCCGAGGACGTGGGTGATGGGGATCGAACCACGCTCTGGACGGTTCCCGTCGGGACCATCTCCCGTGCCACCGTCGTGGCCAAGGAGCCCCTGGTGGTGGCGGGCCTCGAGGCGGCGGTGAGGGTCTTCCAGGAGGTGGACCCGAGCCTTGAGGTGACCCTCCGGGCCGAGGAGGGGGAGGGGGTGGATCGAAACCGGGTGGTCCTGGAACTCCATGGTTCCGCCCGCTCCCTTCTCACAGCGGAGCGCACCGCCCTGAACTTCCTGGGGCGGTTGTCCGGGATCGCCACCCTCACCCGGTCCTTCGTGATGGCGGCGGAGGGCACCCCGGCCAGGATCACCGACACCCGGAAGACCACCCCGGGATGGAGGGAACTGGAGAAGGCGGCAGTGCGTGCCGGGGGTGGGGTGAACCACCGTATGGGCCTCCATGACATGGTCCTGGTCAAGGAGAACCACATCGCCGCCGCCGGAGGGATCGAGTCAGCGGTGGACGCAGTCAGGAGGGCGAACCGAGAAGGGCTCTCCGTGGAAGTGGAGGTGCGCTCCCTGGACGAACTGGAGCGCCTCCGGGGACGGCCGGTGGATCGGGTGCTCCTGGACAACTTCCCCACCGCTGCCCTCAAGAAGGCGGTGGACCGGGTCGAGAAATGGCCCGCGCCCCGCCCCGAACTCGAAGCCTCGGGGAACATGACCCTGGATCGGATCCCCGAGGTGGCGGCCCTCGGCGTCCACTGGATCTCGGTGGGAGCCCTGACCCATTCGGCTCCAGTGGCGGACTTCTCCCTCCTCATGGAAGGGATCCCGGGGGAGGGGCCAGGTGGGGACGGATGAGCGGCGGCCTTCCGGGGTGGGATGGACGGAGCGAAGACGGATGGCGCAGGAGGATGGATCTCCCCCTCCTGGAACTCCACCACAGTCTCACCTCCACCAACGATCGGCTTCGGACGCTGGCCGAGGCGGGGGCCCCTTGTTTCGCCACGGTGGTGGCGGACATCCAGACTCGGGGGCGGGGAAGGGGGGGGAAGCGATGGCACTCCGAGGGAGGATCGGGACTCTGGATCTCCGTTCTTATTCCTCCCCCTCCTGCCGGCCTGCCCGGTGTGGTCACCCTGGCGGTGGGGGTGGCCGCAGCCGAGGCGGTGGAGGAGGGGGGCGGGGTGGCGTGCCGACTGAAGTGGCCCAACGACCTTTTCATGGAGGTGGAGGGTGGGCCTGGCCGAAAGGTGGGCGGAATTCTCTGTGAGCGGGTGGGGGACGTGGAGGGAATCCTGGTCGGGGTCGGGATCAACCTCCGTCCATTGGAGGCTCCCCTGGCGGGCTCGGTGAGTCTCGAGGAGGGTTCAGGGGTGGTGGTACCCGCCCATCGGCTGGCGGTCCTCCTCGTGGAGCGTCTTCGGGTCTGGGCGGATCCTCCCCCGGACCGGGTGACACCGGAGCTACGGCGGGCGTGGGAGGTCCGGGATGCGCTGGCCGGCCGCCAGGTCAGGGGGGATCAGGGCGTGAGCGGGTACGCAGCGGGACTGGCCTCCGATGGCGGGCTCCAGGTTCGGTCCGGAACTGGGGTTGTCCAGACCATCCAGGGAGGGAGCGTACGCCTCGTGGAGGATAATGGGGGATCGGACCGAGAGGAGGGGGAGCCATGAGCCGGGAAGGCGAGTTGGAACTGGTGGTGGACGTGGGTAACACGGAAACCGTGGTGGGGGTCTTCGTCTCCGGGGAGATGGAGCCGATCCGACATTGGCGATACAGCACGTCCGTTCCCCGGACAGCGGATGAACTGGCCCTTCTCCTCCGGGCCTTTCTTCGTGACGGAGGACTGGAGCCAGGGGCCGTCCTCCGCTCCGTGGTGGGTTCGGTGGTCCCGGCCCAGACCAACCTCCTGCGGAGATGCCTGGTACGGATCGGGAAGGGCGACCTCTTCGTGGTGGAGCCTGGCGTCCCCCTTCCCATCCGACTCGATGTGGACGAACCCCGGACGGTGGGGGCGGATCGGATCGTGAACACCCTGGCCGCCAGAGTCCTCTACGGACGGGACACCGTAGTGGTGGACCTGGGAACCGCGACCACCTTCGACTGCATCACCGCCGAGGGCGTCTTTGTCGGAGGGGTCATCGCCCCGGGGCTGCAGTCTGGCCAGGAGTGGCTGGGCGGGAGAACTGCCAAGCTTCCCAGGGTTCCGTTCGGCCCGCCGGAGCGGGTGATCGGTCGCACCACAGAGGACTGCCTGCGAAGCGGGATCTTCTTCTCCTCCATCGACGCCATGGACGGGATCGTGGACCGGATTCGCCAGGAGTGGGACCCACGGGACCCCCTGGTGGTAGCCACCGGAGGATTGGCGGTGGTGGTGGGTCCACACTCCCGAACCCTGGAGCGGGTGGACCCCTTCCTCACACTGGTGGGGCTGGCCCTGGCGGGTCGACACATGGCGGGGATCGCCGTGGTATGACTACCTTCTCCTCCCTGGGATTCGATGGGCCGGTCCACCGAACCCGGACCCTCGCCCCCGCGCAATGAACGCCAACCTCCAGATTCCGCCGCCATGACCCTCTCCCCGGTATTCCGATCTCCATCCGCTGTTCAACTGCTTCGGGCCGAAGGGATCTGGGAACGACTGGAACCGGCCATTGCTTCCCAGGCCCGCGCTGTGGCCACCATCCGGAGTGACCTGGCGGAGATCCTGGACCCGGAGTTTCTGCGCGAGGAATCGGGTCTGCCCCTGAAGGACGGAGAGGCTGACCCGGAAGCACTCGGATTCCTCCAGGAGTTCTTCTTCCTCATCCTCTTTCGTTCCCTCTTCGAGTCCCTGGGTGTCCGACCCGAGCGGCTGGACCGCTATGCCGAAGTCAACTTCTGCGTGAAGGGGACCATCACCGCCGCAGACAACCTCTTCGATGACCAGGGGAAGAGCCTTCTCCCCCTGGAGGCGGGGAAGGGGTCCCGCTTCCTCTCCATCCTCCAGCTCATGTGCTTCGAGCGCCTGATTCGTAGGGTCCTGGACCGGGGCGTGGCCGCGGGGGAGGTGGAGGAGGGGCAGAGGGACGGCGTCCTGAAGGGTCTTCTCGACCTCATGGCCAGTATCGGCCAGTTGGAAGGGTCGGAGGAGGGGGGAGTGAGTGAGATTCCCACCCCCGAGGCCATGGTGGAGCGGGTGCACCGGGTTCGGGGCGGAGCTCTTTTTGCCCTGGCCTTCGTCCCGCCCCGGGTTCTGGAGTCGGGGGAAACGCTGGCGCGGATCCAGGCTGCGGAGCCGGCGGTGGCACGCCTGGGAACGGCGTTCCAGATCGTGGACGACCTCACCGACTTCGAGTTCGATCTCACCCGGCGGAGCCACAACCTCCTGGTGGCTCAGGTGCATCACCATGGCACAGCGTTGGAGCGAGCCCGTCTCGAGGCCCTTCTGGCCGGGGCGTCACCTGAGTCCGGGGAGGTGGAAGGCACCTTCCGTACCTCCGCCCGAGCCGTCCTGGAGCGGGCCTACGGGGAGGCACGGCAGGCGTTCCGCGAGTTGGCCGCCCTTGGGTTCTGGTTCCCGGAGCGTCTGGCCGAGGAGGTGGTCCATGCCATCGTGGGCCTCGAGGGGGTCCGTCGCATGGAGGAGATCGCCGCTTCCCCCGGGGCCGGGAGCTGATCCGGATCCAGGCGGAGACGGCCCGTCCCTCGCCCACGCCGCGCCCCGTGCCACTGCGAACAGCCCCTCCCTCTTCCCTCCTTCGTACGTTCTTTCCCGCCGCACTTCCGACATCCCCTTCCAGTCGTCTGGTGAGTCAGGGATTCACCGTCCTTCCAACCCTCTCCTGGGTCCCACGGAGGCGGTTGACAATCAGGGTGAGTCTGGTACCTTACCCTCGGGCTTGTTAGCACTCATCGTCGGTGAGTGCCAACAAGCGTGAAACCCTCATGAACCTCGCGTCACGAGGAGGAGAATCAATGTCGCAGTCCAAGATCCAGCCCCTTCAGGATCGGGTCGTTGTCCAGGCCCTCCAGGAGGCCGAGCAGACGAAGAGCGGTCTCTACATCCCCGACACCGCCAAGGAAAAGCCCCAGCAGGGGAAGGTTGTGGCGGTCGGTCCCGGGAAGTTGTCCGAGCAGGGGGAGCGTCTTCCCCCGGACGTGAAGGAAGGGGACACCGTCCTCTACGGGAAGTACAGCGGTACCGAGGTCAAGGTGGAAGGAGAGGAATACCTCATCCTCCGGGAGTCGGACATCCTTGCAGTGATCAACGACTGAGTCCGAGCCCCGCGGCAGAGACATCCTTTTCAGAACTGACGTACGAAGGAGCATAGAAAAATGGCAGCCAAGGACCTTAAATTCGACACCGAAGCCAGAGCGAAGCTCAAGGTCGGTGTGGACAAGTTGAGCCGGGCCGTGAAGGTGACCCTCGGGCCCAAGGGTCGTAATGTCGTGCTGGACCGTAAGTTCGGCGCTCCCACCGTGACCAAGGACGGGGTCTCGGTGGCGAAGGAGATCGAGCTGGAAGATCCCGTGGAGAACATGGGTGCCCAGATGGTGAAGGAAGTGGCCACCAAGACCTCGGACAACGCCGGGGATGGGACCACCACCGCTACGGTGCTGGCCCAGGCCATCTTCTCCGAGGGGCTGAAGAACGTCACCGCCGGTAGCGACCCCATGGCCATCAAGCGGGGGATCGACCAGGCGGTGCGGCGGGTGGTGGAGGAGCTGAAGAGCCTCTCCATGGAGACCAAGGGGAAGAAGGAGATCGCCCAGGTAGGGACCATCTCCGCCAACTCCGACGCGGAGGTGGGGGAGCTCATCGCCGACGCCATGGAGAAGGTGGGGAAGGACGGTGTCATCACCGTGGAGGAGGCCAAGGGGCTCGAGACCACGCTGGAGACGGTGGAGGGGATGCAGTTCGACCGGGGGTACCTCTCCCCCTACTTCGTCACCGATCCGGAGCGGATGGATGCGGTCCTGGAAGATCCCATGATCCTCATCCATGATAAGAAGATCTCCTCCATGAAGGACCTTCTTCCGGTCCTGGAGAAGGTGGCCCAGCAGGGACGGCCTCTCCTCATCATCTCCGAGGACGTAGAGGGCGAGGCGCTGGCCACCCTGGTGGTGAACAAGCTCCGGGGCACGCTGAAGGTCTGTGCCGTGAAGGCTCCCGGATTCGGGGACCGGCGGAAGGCCATGCTCCAGGACATCGCCGTTCTCACCGGAGGCCAGGTGGTTTCCGAGGACGTGGGCTTCAAGCTGGAGAATGCTGCCCTCTCCGACCTGGGTGAGGCCAAGCGAGTGGTGGTGGACAAGGACAACACCACCCTGGTGGACGGTGCCGGTGACGCGGACAACATCAAGGGCCGGATCGACGAGATCCGGACCGCCATCGACAAGTCCACCTCCGACTACGACCGGGAGAAGCTCCAGGAGCGTCTGGCGAAGCTCTCCGGCGGTGTGGCGGTGATCAACGTTGGTGCGGCCACCGAGACGGCCATGAAGGAGAAGAAGGCCCGCGTGGAGGACGCTCTCCACGCCACTCGCGCCGCGGTGGAAGAAGGAATCGTCCCGGGTGGTGGTGTGGCCCTTCTTCGGGCCCAGGCCGCGCTGGCGGACTTCGTCCTCCCCCTCCAGCCCGAGCAGGTTGGGGTGGATATCCTCCGCCGGGCCCTTGAGTCTCCCATCCGGCAGATCGCGACCAACGCCGGTGTGGAGGGCTCCATCGTGGTGGCCAAGATCCGCGAGAGCTCGGACCCGCACTTCGGGTTCAACGCCGCCACGGAGATCTACGAAGATCTGGTGGAGGCCGGGGTCATCGATCCCACCAAGGTGGTGCGGACGGCCCTTGAGAACGCTGCGTCCATCGCCGGACTCCTCCTCACCACCGAGTGCGTGGTTGTGGAGCATCCCGAGGAAGAAAGCGCCGGCGGCGGTCCTGCCGGCGGGATGGGCGGAATGGGTGGAATGGGCGGGATGTACTGACCCCGACCTGAACACCGACGGACCACGGGGTCCGGGCGCTTCGGCGCCCGGGCCCCGTTTTCGTTCTGGGCACCGTGCCCGTCGCCATCTCTCGGGCGTCGATGGGTGAGCCAGGAGGGGACCGGGGAAGGACCGAGAAAGCACCGGGGGGGGCAGGGGAGGACCGGGGGGATGGCTCCCGGGACCCCCCATCGGGGGTCCGGGGTTGGAGGAGTGGCGGCCTTCGGTTCTCCGACCTCCGATCCCCACGGCATGACTCCATCCTCCGAATTCCCCCAGCGTCGGCGCCGCGGCGCCCCCAGGGAAATCTGGTTCGTTGCCTTCGGGGTGGCCATTCTGGCCCACCTTCTCCTCTTCCTCTTCTGGCCCACCCGGGACATCGAGCCCCTTGAGGTCAGGACGGCGAGTCAGCCCCTCTACGTCGCGGTGGGGATGCCTGAGGTGACGTCGCTCGGGAGGGACCGCATACCGGTGGCGGAAGTCCTCCCGGATACCTCCTGGGCCTCACCCCGGATCTGGAACGAGGCCTTCCTTCAGCGGACCCTGGCCCGGGAGTGGCCCCGTGACCTCTGGACCTGGGGAGAGGGGGGGCGGGCCACCATCGCCCTGACCATCACCGCCGCCGGACAGACCGGAGCCCCCCGAATGGTGGAGGGGTCCGGAGACGAAGCGGTAGACCGGGCGTTTCTCGCCCTGGCGGAGCGGATGCGCTTCTCCCCGGCTCGGCTCCAGGGGGTGACCCGGGAGGTGGAGGCAGAGATCTCCCTCTTCGTGTCACCGCCTGCGGTGGGGCTGGATCGGGAGGCCGGCCCGGACCGGGAGTGACGGACGCCGGTTGACCCCCCGCTCCCGGGGGCATTAGAGTCCGATCCCGGCGCGGAGGTGGGGATCGTAGCCCCGCCCGCGCATCCGTGTGTCTCTCCCCCGTTCCATCCATGCACTCCGACTCGCTGCAGGTCACCCTTCCCGACGGGAAGATCCTGGAACTTCCCACCGGTTCCTCTGCTCACGATGTGGCCGCCGCCATCGGCCCTGGCCTGGCGAAGGCGGCTCTGGCTGCCGAGGTGGACGGGGAGTTGGTGGACCTGCACCGCCCTCTCCCCGGTCATTGCCGGATCCGGCTCATCACCGAACGGGATCCCGAGGCCCTCCCCCTCCTCCGCCACTCGGCGGCCCATGTCCTGGCCACCGCCGTGCGTACGCTCCGCCCTGGCGCCGAGATCGGGTTCGGACCCGCCATCGAGGAGGGCTTCTACTACGACTTCGGGGTGGAGGAACCCTTCACCCCGGAGGACCTGGAACTCTTCGAGAAGGCGATGGAGGAGGTCATCGCCGCCGATCTCCCCTTCGAGCGGAAGCGGGTGGAGAAGGAGGAGGCGCGGGAACTCTTCCACGACGATCCTCTCAAGCTGGAGCGGCTGGGGGAGTTCGACGAGAACGAGGTCATCACTGTCTACCGGGACGGATCCTTCGTCGACCTCTGCCGTGGCCCCCACGTCCCCTCCACCGGGCGGCTCAAGCACTTCAAGCTCCTTTCCGCAGCCGGTGCCTATTGGAGGGGGGACGAGTCCAGGCAAATGCTTCAGCGGATCTATGGCACCGCCTTCTTCAAGGATAAGGAGCTGAAGGAGCACCTGGAACGCCTGGAGGAGGCGAAGAAGCGGGATCACCGGGTCCTGGGCCGGCAGCTCGACCTCTTCACCGTGGACGCCCGGGTGGGTTCGGGGCTCATCCTCTGGCAGCCGGCCGGCTCCATCGTCCGGAACGAGATCGAGGAGTACGAGAAGGAACTCATCCTCCGTCACGGATACGAGATCGTCTACACGCCCCACGTGATGAATGAGCGCCTCTTCGAGATCTCCGGGCACCTGGAGAACTTCAAGGAGAACATGTTCGGAGCCATGGAGGTGGAAGGGGCCCGCTACCGACCCAAGCCCATGAACTGCCCCGGGCACATCTGTATCTACCAGGCGGCGCAGCGTTCGTATCGCGAACTCCCCATCCGCTATGCCGAGTTCGGAACGGTCTATCGGTACGAGCGGAGCGGGGTGCTCCACGGGATGCTTCGGGTCCGGGGCTTCACCCAGGACGACGCCCACGTCTTCTGCACCCGGGAACAGGTTCCCGGGGAGATCGAGGCGCTCCTGGACCTGGTGGACGAGATGCTGGCCACCTTCGGGTATCCCTACACCATCGAACTGGCCACTCGTCCGGAGAAGGCCCTGGGCTCAGAAGAGGAGTGGAACTTCGCCGTTGGACAGCTCCGCTCGGTCCTGGAGGCCCGGGGGCTGGACTATGCGGTGGACGAGGGGGGCGGGGCCTTCTATGGCCCGAAGCTGGACTTCAAGCTCATCGACGCCATCGGACGGAAGTGGCAGGGGCCCACGGTGCAGTTGGACTTCAACCTCCCGGAGCGCTTCGAGATCGAGTACATCGGGGACGACAACGAGCGGCACCGCCCGGTGATGCTCCACCGCGTCCTGGTGGGCTCCATGGAGCGTTTCATCGGGGGCCTCATCGAGCATTACGCTGGGGCCTTCCCCCTCTGGCTCGCCCCGGAGCAGGTCCGGGTGCTCCCCATCTCTGAGCAGTGGTCCGAGGTGGCCTCCGCCTACGTGAGGGAACTGCGGGCCGCGGGGATCCGCGCCTCTTTGGCGGACCGGGAGACCCTGGGGTATCGGATCCGGGAAGCGGAGATCCGGAAGGTCCCCTACATGGGGGTCATCGGGGAGCGGGAGGCCAAGGAGGGGACGGTGGCGGTGCGGAAGCGGGGGGCGGGGAAGAAGCAGGAGACCCTGGACCGCTCCGCCTTCCTGGATCGCCTCAGGGAAGAGATCGCGACGCGGGTCCTGGATTGAGCCGGTGGCCGGACCCCTGGATTGAGCCCGTGGCCGGGCCCTGGATTGAGCCCGTGGCCGGGCCCTTCCCCGAGCCGCAGGTCCGTGACTCGAGGAAGGCGGGGGGCTCCCTGCCTTGCATTCGCCCAGGCGAAGCGGTGATCACCCCCGGACACCGCCTCCCCAATCCCTGGGTGAACCACTGCCTGGGCCACGTGTGCGGTCAGGACCAGCCGGCGGGCGAGTTCCTGGCCTCCTGCTACCGGGAGGCCCTTCGACTGGCAGAGGCGCCCTCGCTTCGTTCCCTGGCCTTTCCCTCCCTTTGCACCCGCGCCTTCGGATATCCCATGGAAGAAGCCGCCCGGATTACCCTGGCCACCTTCATGAAGCGGCTCTCACATCTCCAGCGGGTGTGGAGGATCTGCTTGGTTCCCTTCGACATCGAAGCCCCAAGGGTGCATCGCAGGGTCCTGGACGGGATGGCAGGAGCGGAGGCCGGTCCATGAGTGGCAGGCGCGCCGATCCGGGAGTGCCCCCCTCCACTGGGGATGGGGAAGGGGGGGACGCTCTCCCCTGGGTCCACTCCGGCAACATGGGGCTCCTGGTGGATCAGTATCAGTTCACCATGCTCCGGGCCTACCACGCTGAGGGAATGCTAGGGCAGGCCGTCTTCAGCCTCTTTGTGCGCCGCCTCCCCCCGGAGCGGAACTACCTCCTGGCCTGCGGTCTGGACACGGTGCTGGGGGTCCTGGAGCAACTCCACTTCCCCGACGATGCCCTGGCGCACCTGGCCTCCGTCGAGGGCTTCGACGAGAGCTTCCTGGGATGGTTGTCGGAACTCCGCTTCCGGGGTGATGTGTGGGCGGTGCCCGAGGGGACCCCGGTCTTCGCGAATGAGCCCATTCTGGAAGTACGGGCATCCCTTCCGGAGGCCCAGGTCGTGGAGACCCTGGTCATGAACCAGATCCACCTCCAGACCGTGCTGGCCTCGAAGGCGTCACGGGTGAAGGCCGCTGCGGGGGAACGGGGGGTGGTGGATTTCGGTCTCCGACGGATGCACGGGACGGACGCCGGCCTCAAGTCCGCCCGGGCCTTCCATATCGCCGGGGTGGACGCCACGAGCAACGTGCTGGCCGGCCGAGTCTACGGCGTGCCGGTGACTGGGACCATGGCCCATTCCTACGTCCAGGCCCACGAGGGAGAGATGGAGGCGTTCCGGGCCTTCATGCGGGTCTTCCCGGAGACCGTCCTCCTGGTGGACACGTACGACACCCTCGAGGGGGTGCGCACCGTGGTTCGCCTGGCCCGGGAGTTGGGCGACGACTTCCGTGTCCGGGGGGTCCGCCTGGATTCGGGCGACCTCGATGCCCTGGCCCGGGCTTCCCGGGAGATCCTGGACGCGGCCGGCCTGGAGGACCTCCGCATCCTGGCCTCCGGGGGATTGGACGAGTGGTCCATCCGGGAACTGGTGCGGGCCGGGGCCCCCATCGACGGTTTCGGCGTGGGAACGGGAATGGGGGTGGCGGCTGACGCTCCCTCCCTGGACATCGCCTACAAGCTCACCGAGTACGAGGGCGAGGGCCGCCTGAAGCTCTCCCCTGAAAAGCCCATCCTTCCCGGTCGGAAGCAGATCTTCCGGGTGGAGGAAGAAGAACGGGCGGTGAGGGACGTCCTCGCCGGGGAAGGGGAGCACCACCGGGGCCGTCCGCTCCTCCGTCAGGTGATGTCAGCGGGTGAACGGACGGAGTCGGGTCGGGAAGGCCTTGACGTGGCCAGGGATCGGGCGGCGGAGGAGTTGAGCCGTCTTCCGGAGCCCCTTCTGGAACTGGAGTCTGCCGACTCGGCCTTCCCCGTGGAGGTGAGCCCCGAACTGAGGGAACGCCAACGCCGTGCCGCGGATCGGGCGGCGGAGGGAAGGGCGGGGTAGGGGCAGAGAGTCTTGACTTGACCTCCACCCCCCTTATCTTTCGTCGCACAGTTCTGGAAGAGAGGGGTCGACGCCCCTCCACCTGTCGGCCCGCCTCAATCGGGGTGAGACGCTGCCGGGTCGACGAAACGGGCCTCAGGGGGACAATGTCCTTCGCTGAAGCCTGATGACGCGGCCCGGTGACCACCGGGCCTTTTTCGTGTCCGGCCCTGGTGCCGGACCAGATCGGAGGTTGGAGCTATAAAAGAACAGAGGGTCCGCGTCAACGACCAGATCAGGATCAGCCCCATCCGCCTCATCGGCGCCGATGGGGAGCAGGTGGGAATCATCTCCCTGGACGAGGCGAAAGAGCGGGCCGACGAGGCGGGCATGGACCTGGTGGAAGTCGCGCCGGAAGCCCGACCGCCGGTCTGCAAGCTGATGGACTACGGGAAGTTTCGCTACGAAGAGCAGCGAAAGGCCCGGGAAGCCCGGAAGCGGCAGCATACGGTCTCATTGAAGGAGGTCAAGTTCCGACCCGGGATCGAGGACCACGACTACGACTTCAAGACCCGCCATGTCCGCCGCTTCCTGGAAGAAGGGGACAAGGTGAAGGTCACCATGATGTTTCGGGGTCGGCAGATGTCCCATCCCGAAATCGGCCTTGAGGTCCTGGTCCGGATCGCAGCGGACATGGAAGAGATCGGAAAGATCGAGAGCCATCCCACCCGCGAGGGCCGGACGATGCACATGGTTCTCGCCCCCCTGAATTCCAAGTAGATCATTCCCGCAGGCACCATGAGAATGCCGGCGTCGCGGGAGGCTTCCCGGGACGCCCCTGGGGAACCCGTGCCAGCGAGATAGAGAGGAGCAGGAAATGCCGAAGATGAAGACGAACCGGGCAGCCGCAAAGCGCCTGAAGAAGACGGGGACGGGGAAGCTCCGGCGCCGTCGGGCCAACAAGAGCCACATCCTTACCAAGAAGACGACGAAGCGGAAGCGGCGTCTCCGCCAGGCTACCCTGGTGGACAAGGCCGACGAGAAGCGAATGAAGCGTCTTCTCCCCAACCTGTAATCGAGCGGGAGTCGAGCGATGCCACGGACGACCGGAGCGCCGGCCCGCAAGGACCGGAAGAAGAAAATCCTGAAGGAAGCCAAGGGCTACTTCGGGGGTCGCAAGAAGCTCTACCGCACTGCCAAGGATGCGGTGGAGAAGGGGTGGGAGCACGC
>REED01000051.1 GCA_007695225.1 Gemmatimonadales bacterium | reverse complement strand
TAGAAGGCTGTTGAAGAAGTACAGGGACCACCGAGAAGGGGTCTTGCGGTCCTGGGCAAGGCGGGTCGCTGAAAGCGATGCGGTAGCATCGGTGAAGCGGCCCAACGAAGATCCAGGGCCGCAACCCCCCTTCTCCCTTCGGGTTGGGGCGGCAGGGAGCCCCCTCGGTCGTTGGCTCCCCTCGACGTAGCTTTCGCTATGCCTGCGGGTCGCCGCCTACGATGCGGCTCCCTGGCGCTCCCAACGGTGGCGCCCTGTACTTCTTCAACAGCCTTCTAGCGAAGGGCCCGGAATTCCGTCCGGAACCCCTCCTTCGGATCCATGAGATGTCGGCACGCCACCACCCGGTAGCGGCCGGAGAATTGGGCGCCTGCCTCCGTGAGCTCGAGGGGCCGGCCCGGACGGATCCAGGGCGGCCCCGGGCCCACGGTTCCCCGGAGCTCCACGAAGCCTCGTTCCAGGGATCGGGCCCAGGCCCCCGCCCACCCCCGCGCCTCCTGGGGCGTGGAGGGACCCAGGCGCACCGAAGGCTCGGTGGGGGGGAGTCCTCCCCACCCCCAACTCTCCGCCAGCACCTGGGGCCCGGACGGGAGAGGGGAGGGGCTGACACCCACATCCCCCGGCCCCGGGCGCGCCGCGATCCGGTCCTTCACCCCTGGGTCCCACCCCCGCACCTCCACCTCCGCCCGTTGACTGGAGAGATCAGCCCGGATCCGATACTCCAGGAGATCCGAGTCCGGCGAGAGCGTCACCACCTCTCCGTCCCCATGGTCGAGGGGGACGAAGCGGAGGGTGGATCCCTCCACCTGGAAGACGCTGTCCGCCTGGTGGGCCAGGCGGCGGAGGAGGGCCAGGTCCGTCTCATCGGCCTGGACGATCACGGCGGGAAGGTGAGAAGGGAGCTCCACCTCAGCGGTCAGCCCATGGCTCGCCGCCACCTCCTGGATCACGCTCGCCCCCGCCCCTTCCGGGAAGACCCGGGAGCGGCGTGTCATGGCCAGGGACTGGAGGGCATCGGCGGCCTCCACCTCGGTCCGGGGCGCGCCCCCTCGGTTCCGGCGCCGACCCAGTGCCAGGATCCGGCCCTGGAAGAGGCGCTCCGGGGCGGCTCCCGCCCCCGCCAACTCCATGGAGAGGGTCAGCGCCTGTCCGAAGTTGGGGAAGCGTTCCGGGGGCTGTGCCTCCAGCGGAGGCACTTCCAGGAGCACGCGGCATCGGTGGGGGGCGTTGGGGACCTCCTCCACCTGGAAGCCCAGGAGGCCCTGGTGGAGCCGGACGCCGTCCACCTCCAGGGCCGGTCGAGGAATGAGGGTAGGGTCCTGGGGTGGCTGGGGTCCCATGGCGGCTCCGTTGGGAAAGGGGGCCCGTGGGCCCTCGCGGTGGGAACCATCCTCCGGCCAGGACCTGGGAAGCGGTGGAGGCCGGAAGCCAGGGGGGGCGAGATCCCCCCGGATCTCCATCCTAAGGAGCGACGGGGACCCTGGAAACACGGGAGGCGAGGATCAGCTCCCCCGTGCGAGTCCCTCCAGCCGAAGCCCCGCAATTCGTTCGAAGTGCCTGCGGTTCCGGGTCAGGAGGGCGGCCTCCAGTTCCAGGCAGATCCCGGCAATGGCCAGATCGGCCATGGGGAGGGGGAGGGGCTCACCCTGTCGGCGGAGCTCCCCGGCCGCGTCAGCGGCACGACGCGCCGCCTCCAGGTCGAAGGCCAGAACAGGCAGCGGCCGGAGAAAGGTGCGGAGACGCTGGGCCTCCTCCGGCGTCCGTGCACCGGCCAGGAGTTCGAAGCCGTTGATGGAGGTGGTGGCGAGGCGCCGGGACGGGAGTCGTTCCACGAACCAGGTGGCCCAGGGCTCTTCCCCCGCCAGGATGTCGATGAGGACATCGGTATCCAGAACGATCACCGCCAGCCTTCCCTCAGCGCCCGGGTCCGCTGCCGGAGGGCCTGGGCGTCCTCGGGTGTGAAGGAGCCTACCACGGCCAGGGATTCGGCCACCTTCTCGCGGCGCGCTCCCTCCTCCTCCAGGAAGCGGTCCACCGCCTCCTGGATCAGATGGGAGAAGCCCTTCCGTCCCTCCTGGGCCGCCATCTCCAGAAGCCGCGCCCGCTGATCATCCCTGAGCTCGATGGTTGTACGCATGACGGAAAATTTGTGTTGCATGCACATGCATGTCAATCGAAGCGGTCGAAGCGCCCGAGCCTCGGTCCTGGGCTCCCTCTCGCCCACGCCCTCTGCGGCGGAGGGACGAGTCCGCCACCGAGAACCCTGGCGCTGGCCACCTCCCCAGCCCCACCCTTACTCTGCCGTGCGCCTTGAATGCCGTACGCCTTGAACCCTGACGCAATCCAGGAGCCCCGCCATGAGCGAGCCCTTTCCCCTCCAGGTGGGCGCCGTCCTCAGCGCCGACATCACCGTTCCCGAACACGAGCGGGAGGTGCGCTTCTATTCCCGGGTCCTCGGGACGGGTGGGAACCCCCTCTGGCGCGAGGACCTGATGAACAACCTGGGCCTCCCCATCATCGGACTGGGCGAGCGAGGCCCGGACACCGCTCACCTTCCCCTCCAGTGGATGCCCCACATCCAGGTCGCCGACGTGGCGGCCAGCGCTCGGCGCGCCGTCGAGTTGGGCGGGACCGAGGAGATGCACTCCAGGGATGCCGATGGAAGGAGCCAATGGGCCGTATTGCTGGACCCGAACGGGGCCGCCTTCGGAATCATCCCCGTGGTCCCTCCGGAAGCGGTCCCCCAAGGGGCCCGGGAGGCATCGGCGGACGCGGCTGGGCCCGTGGGGCGCATTGCCTGGCTGGACCTGACGGTCCCGGACGCCCCCGCCACCCGAGACTTCTACCGGGAGGTGGTGGGGTGGTCCGTGCACGATGTCGAGATGGAGGAAGGAGGCGAGCGTTACGCCGATTACGCCATGCTGGCCGAAGACGGAACCCCGGCGGCGGGCGTCTGTCATGCCCGGGGCGTGAACCTCGGTCTCCCCCCGGCCTGGCTCCTCTACCTCCCCGTGGGCGACTTCGCCGAGAGCCTCCGCCAGGTGTCGGAGGAGGGAGGAAGGGTCCTCAAGGTGATGGAGGGGAAGCACGTGTACGCAGTGATCCAGGACCCTGTGGGGGCCTGGGTGGCCCTCACGCCGGGGGCGGCCTAGAAGGGTGATCGGAAAGGGGAGTGGGCCGCGCGCCGGGGGTCTGCGCGTGTTCAGCCGAGGCGGGTCGCTGAAAGCGATGCGGTAGCATCGGTGAAGGGGGAAGGGATGAGACGGGTAGGGTACCAGGTCGCATGCAGCCCGGATGGGTTCACGCAGGGCCTGACAACGATTTCCGCTGGATCACTCCCGAGCCGACGTTCGACTTCGAGGCCCTCTACGCGCGGTTTTGCACCCTCCTCATGGGCCGTCGCACCGATGGGATCGTCCGCGCATCGGGGGAGGGGTTCCGGGGGAAGGAGGTGGTCGTTGCCTCGAGGTCGCTGAAGGCGGCGGAGCACCCGGCGGTCGAGGCCGAGTCCCCTCTCTTCCCTCTCCTGCCGCACGCCGACGGCTCAAATGGGTCGGAAACCGATCCTACCCTGGTGGAACGGTCCTCCTGAATACGAGGTTCACAAGGAAGGAGTGGTGGCATCCCGAGATTCGGCCCTGGAATCAGGGTGAGGAGCAAGCCGGGGTGACGGATCTCGTGCCCCGGTTCGCGGAGCTCCGGGCGTCATCTTTGGCGGTCTCCCGGCAGTCTCCGCCCTGGAACCGTCGTCATCCATCACAACGGTGCAGAATCCTACCATGCCGCCCGGGGATTCCGCTGCGTACTTCGGGTCTCAGGGTGGTCTCCGTCAAAGCCATGAACACAGAGTCTGAAGGACGCCGCCACATCCGCCGACGCCTCCTGGCATGGGCCGCTGCTGGCGCCGGTGCCCTGGGGGTCGGTGTCCTGATCCTGACCCGATCGTTCTCCGAGCCCCCCTGGTCGGGCTCTCCGTCCCACCCTGAATCCATCTACCTGGACGTGGGCTCGGACGTCGAGGAAGGGTGGGGCCATGGCGGAGGTCCCTCGGCGATCCCTGTCGTGTCGCCCTTTCACCTCGACACCGACCCCATGGAGGGGCTCCTTCTGGTGAACTTCGAGGGGGATCCGGATCGGGTCTATCTCGGCCTCGAACCCCAGGCTTTCGACGATCCGATCCACGGTCGCGGGCTGCTGGTCATCGGGTGGCGGGTGGACGGACGGGTGGACGTCTTCCATGACCCGGCGCTCCGGCTGGACCCCGAAACCTATGGCATCGCCGGAAAGGGCCTCCACCGGATGGAAGAGCGTTCCTTCGCCGAGGCCCGCTTCGAGCTGGGGCCTGCGGGAGCCCAGGTGGATCTCGGCTTCCAGGATCTGGAGGGTCGAGAGGTTCGACTCCTGATTCGAGAGAGCGATACCCGACCCCGGCGCCCCTTCGGCCTCCTGGCCCCCATGGGAAGTGCCGCCTCCGATCCGCCGGCCCTTCCCCTGGTCTTCGTGCACGACTTCTACTTCGTGCGGCGGGCGGGCAGCGAGGTTCGGATCGAGATCGACGGGAGGCCCCACCAGGGTGACCCGATCCCCCTGCTGCTGGACGGGACCTGGGTTCACTTCCTCCGCTACTCCCCCGACCCCTTCATCGTCACCTGGAACCCAGCGGCTGAGGCAAGGCCCGATCTCCTCGACCTGCACTCCGGGGCCGCTGCGGGCAGTTTTCACGCCGAGTCCCGGGGCGTTCGCTACGAACTGTCGGCCAATGGGGATTTCCGCGAGATCCGCCGGATGTCCCGGAGAGAGGGCGCCCACCAGGTGGTGGTGGAGTTCGCTCCGGCGTTCCCCCACCTCCTCGCGCTCCGCGACGGCGTGGATGTCTCCGGTGAGTTCCGGATCTCCGCTCACCCCACGGTAGGTACCGTGACCGGAAGGTGGCGAGTGACCCGTCAGGACCGGGAGCTCCACCTGGAGGCCAGCCCTTCGGGCGGGTGGACGCCGGGGGAGGCGCCCCGGGTGGCCCGCCTCCTCTTCCGCGCGGTCTCCGTGTTCCGGACCTGGCCCACCACGTACCTCTGGCGAGGAGAGCTGCACCTCGCTCCCCAGGGCCAGGAAGGGGCGGTGCCCCTCTTCTTCCGATCGGGATGGGAGCGGATCGAGTGAGGCCAGCCTTCCCACCGATCCCCCTCACAGTAGCGCCACGGCCACCGGCACCCGGAGTCCCCACGCCGCCGTCCGCACCCAGTTGGAACGGACGAGCCTTCGATGGATCTCCGGGTCAAACCCGGGCACCAGGCGTCCGTGGAGGGGTGCCTGCACCAGGGCCGTGGACACCCAGATCACACACAGGAGCCCCAGCCCCGCCAAGGCGAGGGGGGCGTCCGGGGTGTCCCACCGCAAGACGGCCAACCCCACGGCGGTCGCCAGTTCCACGCCCATTCCGGGAAGCACCACCCAGGTGGTACGGCGCATGTGGGCCTTCTGGTACGCCTGGTAGGCCGTACGTCCCACCCCGGCCATGAGGGGGTAATGGACCACCTGCACAAAAACGATGACCCCGGTCATGAAGAGGGTCGCGGCCAGGTGGAGGATAGGGAGGGTCATGGGCGGATCGGGTACGCCAACACGGTCGCCGGAGTTCCTGAGGCCCACCACGGAGATATGTTGCCGACTCCTGTTTAGGTTACTCCAATTTATGTAGGAAAGCTGTTGTGCGTCCCGGCCGTCCTCGATACCTATCCATGCGTCCCTGTCGACATACTCCTCCAACGCATGAGTTTCAATGGCCACAGAAGCAGATATCCTGTCACGGATCGAAGCGGAGGGCGTGAACTTCCTCCGCCTCCAGTTCACCGACATCCTGGGCAACGTGAAGAACGTGTCCATCCCGGCCCACCAGGCGCCGAAGGCCTTCAACGAAGGGATCTTCTTCGATGGCTCCTCCATCGAGGGGTTCGTCCGGATCCAGGAGTCGGACATGCGCCTGGAGCCGGACCCCGAGACCTTCACCCTCCTCCCCTGGCGGAGCCGGCGGGGAGACGGCACGGTCTCGGCGCGCCTCATCTGCAACGTGATCCACACCGGTACCGGGGAGCCTTTCGTGGGCGACCCCCGCTTCCTCCTGCAGGAAGCCGTCCGCAAGGCCGCGGAGTTGGGCTTCGAGATGAAGGCGGGACCCGAGCCGGAGTTCTTCGTCTTCGAACGGGACGAAGAGGGCCGGGCCACCACCATCACCCATGACTCCGGCGGCTACTTCGACCTGGCGCCCCTGGACCTGGCCCAGGAGATCCGGGCGGAGATCATCTATACCCTGGAGGCCATGGGCTTCGAGGTGGAGGCGAGCCACCACGAGGTGGCCCCGGGGCAGCACGAGATCGACTTCAAGTATGACGATGCCCTGAAGACCGCCGACAACATCGTCACCTTCCGCACGGTGGTCCGGGCCATCGCCGAACTCCACGGCGTCCATGCCACCTTCATGCCCAAGCCCATCTCGGGGATCAACGGGTCGGGAATGCACACCCACATCTCCCTCTTCAAGGACGGGAAGAACGTCTTCCACGACGAGGACGACGAGTTCAACCTGAGCCCGACCGCCTACCAGTTCCTGGCGGGGATCCTGGAGCACGCCCCGGCCATCACCGCCATCTGCAACCCCACGGTGAACTCCTACAAGCGGCTGGTACCGGGCTATGAGGCCCCCATCTACGTGGCGTGGAGCGACGTGAACCGGTCTGCGCTGGTGCGGAAGCCGGCGGCCCGGGGGCCCCAGGCCTCCCGCATCGAGCTCCGCTCTCCCGACCCCACCTGCAACCCCTACCTGGCGCTGGCGGTGATGCTTACCGCGGGCCTGGACGGGATCGAGCGGGAGCTCGAGGCCCCCGCCCCCGTCCGGGAGAACATCTACGAGTTCACCGAAGAGGACCGGATCTCCCGGGGGATCGAGACCCTTCCCCCCACCCTGGGTCGGGCCATTGAGGCCCTGAAGAACGACGAGGTCGTCCTGGGCGCCCTGGGGCCCCACGTGGGCGAGAAGTACATCCAGGCCAAGACCATCGAGTACCGGGAGTACCTGGCCTCCGTCTCCGAGTGGGAGCTGGAGCGCTACCTCGAGGCCTTCTGACGGATCATCGAGGTCGCCCACGGCGCCTCCCTGGAGGGGCCGGTTCCCGGATGGCTCGGGAGCCGGCCTTTTCTCGTTTCCGGGGATGGGGCGGGATCGATCGGACGGGACGGGGGTTTCCCGCCCTACACAGGAAGCAACTCTCAAGAGGCCGTGGGAGCCTGTGCACGACGTACGGTGAACTCGGCCTCCGAACCCGGGAGACCACCATGGATCCTCGACCTCGCAGGTCCGTCCCGCCCCTCCTCCTTCGCCGGAGCGAGGAGGGCATCTGGGCGATCCACCGGGACATCTGGAATCGGAGCCACCCGGCGGTGAGGCCCTGACACGGGCTGGCGTGGTCGGGGCGCTCCCGGTTATGGATCTCGAGTCCGGGGCACCCCTGCCCCTCTCTGTCGACTCGCCACCCAGCCGCCCATGCCTCCCACCGCGACCCGGGTCATCCGGGGCCTTCTCCTGGCCGCCCTCCTCCTTCCCTTCCCCCTCGGGGCCGTGCAGGAGTTGGCTGAGGTCACCCAACAGATCGAGGCGCCCCGGACCCCGGGTGCCGCCGGCCCCGAGGGGCTTCCCCTCGCTGAACTCCTTGAGGCCGCAGGGGTGCCTGGGGTGAGCGTGGCCGTGGTCCGCGACTTCCAGCTCCACTGGAGTCGAGCCTTTGGGGTGGCAGACGTAGAGACCGGAGTCCCGGTTCAGGAGGAGACCCTCTTCCAGGCGGCCTCCATCAGCAAGCCGGTGACCGCCATGGCCGCCCTCCGTCTGGTTCGGGAGGGGCGGATAGCCCTGGATGGGGACGTGAACGGGATGCTCCGGAGCTGGCAGGTACCGCTTCGCCCCGAGCACGACGTGACCCCGGTCACCCCCCGCTCCCTCTTCAGCCACACTTCCGGGGCGGATGACGGCTTCGGCTTCCCGGGCTACGATCCCGCGGCCCCCCGCCCCGACCTCCACGGGATCCTGAACGGCGAGGCCCCCTCCAACGTGGGACCGGTCCATTTCGCCCGGCCACCCTACCAGGCGTACAAGTACTCCGGCGGCGGGACCACCATCATGCAGCTCGCCCTCACCGAACTCACCGACCGTCCCTTTGCCGCGCTCATGGAGGCCACGGTCCTCTCCCCCCTGGGGATGACAAGGAGCAGCTTCCAACAACCTCTATCCTCCGAATGGACCACCCACGCGGCCCGCGCCCACGATGGGGCGGGCCGAGCCCGTAGCGCCCCCTGGCACGTCTACCCGGAGCAGGCCGCCGCCGGCCTCTGGACCACCGCCACCGACCTGGCCCGGTTCATCGCCGAGGTGCAGCAGGCGGCCCTGGGCCCCGAGGGGGCGGTGCTGGATCGGGCCATGGCGCTGGAGATGATCACCCCGGTGGGGGTGGGACCCTACGGGGTGGGGCTCGCCCTGGAGAAGCGGGGAGAGGGATGGTACTTCAGCCACAGTGGGTCCAACCGGGGCTTCCGGGGCCTCATCCTGGGACACGTCCGGAAGGGATACGGGGTGGCCATCCTCACCAACGCCGACAACGGAAGGGAGGTCATCGACGAATTGCTGGCCCGGGTCGCCGCCGCCTACGGCTGGGATATGCTGGATGGGCCCCTGAGGAGGTAGGAGGCGGTTGAAGTGGGGGAGGGGCACGACGCCCCTCCCCCACCCTACTCCCGCCTAATAGCGGAAGAACCGATTCCGCTGGAACTCATTGAAGTGGCGGACCCGCTGTACCGGCAGGTCCTGGTGGGTCATGACCCGCATCATGGGGACCTGCTGCCGGCGGTTCATGGCCTCCTGGGCCCGGGCCCGGAGCTCCGTCTGCTGCTGGGAGGTGAGGTCGGCCACGTTGCCGCCCCCCAGGAACTGGCTCATGGCCGCCTCCACCGAGGCCGGCGTCTCCTGGAGGATGTGGTCCGTCCATCCCCAGGTGATGAGGTTGTCGTCCGTCTCCGGCTCCATGATGTAGGTGATGAGGTTGCCCCTGGACTGGGCGGTGGGGACCCAGAACCACCCCTCTACCACCTCCACCCGCGTCGCCGCCTTCTCCACCTCCACCGCCTTCAGGTAGCTCCCCTGGAAATAGGAGTCGGTCCAGACCCGGGTGGCGTGGTAGACCTCGGCGTCCAGGGCGGTGTCGTCCCGGAATCGGTAGACGGCGATGTCGTGGTCCAGGAGGATGGGGATCACCGCCGCCATGGCCGGAGGCATGAGGTAGCCCACCGGACGGGGGGTGGAGCGGGTCACCTCGTAGGAGAGCCAGACAGGGACGTTCTCCAGGGCGTACCCCCCCGGGGCGTCCTCGTTGGGCATCCAGACGTCCTCGTTCCCCCGGTTGACCAGGGCGTAGTCCAGGACCACCTCCCCGGTCCCGTTCTGCCCCGCCTCGATGGCCCGGATCCGGGAGGCGGTGGTGAGGGCCCGGAGCTCGTCCCTCCGCTCCGCCGCCACCTCCAGGATGGCCTCCAGGGCCAGCACGCCGCCCCGGATCTGGTGGTAGTAGCGCTCCTCCTCGGGGATCTCCACCACCCGGCCGTCCCGCATGACGCGGCGGGAGTTCCGGGGGGTCTCCAGGAGGATCCCCACGGAGTTGGTGAGACCGGTGTAGACGTGGTGCTTCCGGGGCTCCACCGAGGTGGACCCCCATCCCCGCACCCCATCCTGGGTCCGGACGCCGGAGTAGTCGAAGGCGGCGTAGTCCTCGGCCTCGGCCTTGGCCCGGATCCGGGGGAAGATGTGGTCGTAGGGGAAGGCCCGGAGCTCGGCGTCGGCGGCCGGGTTCAGGGTCCCCTGGTAGGTGATGACGTAGGGGTCGGAGCCCCCGTGGTGCCCGTCCACGTTGATGTCCGGCATCCACCGGTTCAGCACCTGGGTCAGCACCGCCTGGATCTCCTGGGACTCCAGCTTGAGGTAGTCCCGGTTCATGTCGTAGCCGGCTTCGTTGGTGCGTCGCTGCACCTCACCCCCGTCCGGGTTCAGGAGGGGAACGCCGATGACGATGACGTCCTGGAGGAGATGGCGGAGCCGCCCTCCCACCAGATCCCGGGCCACCAGTTGGAAGGACTCCTTGGGAGAGACCTCCCCGCCATGCACCGAGGGCCCCACGAAGACGATGGTCTTCCCGGAGCGGATGGCATCCTCGGGGTTCGTGATGGGGGCATCGGCGATGACGATGAGGGGGAGTTCCCGCCCAAGCAGCGTCTCCGTCAGGGGCTCCATGCTCACCAGGGGGCTCATCCGCGCCAGGTCGTGCCAGAACTCCATGAGGGGCGCGTAGGGCGTGGGCCCGGACCGGAAGTTCTGTTGCTCCTGCCAGGTGCGGGGAAGCTCCTGGGCGGCGGCGGGGGCGGCCCCGGGGAGGGCCGGCACCACGGACAGGGGGAGCGCTGGGGCCAGGAGGAGAAGGGCCCCGAGGCCCAGACTGGACCAGCGATGTCGAACGATGGACGGGACGGACATGGCGGATCGTTCCGGTGGAAGGGTCGAATGGCCGAGGGGGATCGCACCGATCCCTCCCCGCCGAGGGGAAGCCTCACAGTTTAATCTCTAAGGAGACGGGCGGCATCCCCCGAGGGAGGTGCCCTGCCCCCCTCTCCGACTCCCTAAAGAGTATTATTATTGTTCTTGTCATGAATCACCGGCCCGAGGGTCGATGCAGTGCACGCCAAGACAGGGAGACACAGCAATGGAAGGGATGGCAGGCGGTAACCCCGGGGACTGTCCCGTGATTGGGATGCGAACGGCAGCCACAGCGAAGGTCCGGTCGAACCGGGAGTGGTGGCCCAATCAGCTCAACATCGGGATGCTGCACCAGAACCCCCCCGTAGGAGACCCATTGGGGGAAGACTTCGACTATGCCGAGGCGTTCAAGTCCCTGGACCTGGCAGCGGTACGGAAGGACCTTCTGGAACTCATGACCGACTCCCAGGATTGGTGGCCGGCCGACTACGGCCACTACGGCCCTCTCTTCATCCGTATGGCGTGGCATAGCGCCGGGACCTACCGCACCTCCGACGGCCGCGGGGGCGCCACCTCGGGGACCCAGCGCTTCGCCCCCCTGAACTCCTGGCCTGACAACGGGAACCTGGACAAGGCCCGCCGTCTCCTCTGGCCCATCAAGCAGAAATACGGAAACAAGCTTTCCTGGGCCGATCTCATGATCTTCGCCGGCAACGTGGCGCTGGAATCCATGGGCTTCGAGCCCATGGGCTTCGCCGGGGGCCGGGCCGACGTGTGGGAGCCGGAGCAGGACATCTACTGGGGTCCCGAGGCGGAGTGGATGGGAGACGAGCGCTACTCCGGGGAGCGGGATCTGGAGATCCCGCTGGCCGCGGTGCAGATGGGGCTCATCTACGTGAATCCCGAGGGCCCCAACGGAAAGCCCGATCCCATCGCCGCCGCCAAGGACATCCGGGAGACCTTCGCCCGGATGGCCATGAATGACGAAGAGACGGTGGCCCTCATCGCCGGCGGACACACCTTCGGGAAGTGCCATGGGGCGGGGGACAAGGCCTTGGTGGGGCGGGAGCCTGAGGGCGCCACCCTGGCGGAGCAGGGGCTGGGCTGGCTGAACACCCACGGCAGCGGGCTCGGGGCGGACACCACCACCAGCGGGCTGGAGGGGGCCTGGACCCCGAACCCCACCCAGTGGGACAATGCCTACTTCGACATGCTCTTCGGCTACGAGTGGGAACTCACCAAGAGTCCCGCCGGAGCTTGGCAGTGGACACCCACGGACCCGGAGGCCGCCACCCTGGTGCCCGATGCCCATGACCCCAGCAAGCGGCACGCGCCCATCATGGCCACCACGGACCTGTCCCTTCGGATGGATCCCATCTACGAGCCCATCTCCCGGCGCTTCCACGAGAACCCCCAGGAGTTGGCCGACACCTTCGCCCGGGCCTGGTTCAAGCTCACCCACCGGGACATGGGGCCCCGGGTGCGCTACCTGGGCAACGAGGTCCCCGATGAGGAGCTCATCTGGCAGGATCCCATCCCGGCGGTGGACCACCCCCTGGTGGATGACGCGGACGTGACGGCCCTGAAGGCGAAGCTCCTGGATTCGGGGCTCTCCATCTCGGAGCTGGTGTCCACCGCGTGGGCCTCCGCCTCCACCTTCCGCAACTCGGACAAGCGGGGCGGCGCCAATGGCGCCCGGATCCGTCTGGCTCCCCAGAAGGACTGGGAGGTGAACCAGCCCGGACGCCTGACCCATGTCCTGGAGGTCCTGGAGACGGTCCAGTCGGAGTTCAACGCCGCCCAGTCGGACGGGAAGCGGATCTCCCTGGCGGATCTCATCGTGCTGGGCGGCGCTGCCGCAGTGGAGGCCGCCGCGAAGAAGGGAGGCGTGGATATCGCCGTCCCCTTCACCCCGGGGCGCATGGACGCCTCCCAGGAACAGACCGACGCCGAGTCCTTCGAGCCCCTGGAGCCTGTCGCCGACGGTTTCCGGAACTATCAGAAGAAGGACTTCACCCTCTCCCCCGAGGAGCTCCTGCTGGACCGGGCCCAGCTCCTCAGCCTCTCGGCGCCCGAGATGACGGTGCTGGTGGGGGGCCTCCGGGTCCTGGGAGCGAACACCGGGCAGACGAAGTACGGAGTCTTCACGGACCGCCCCGAGACCCTCACGAACGATTTCTTCGTGAACCTCATGGGGATGGATACCGTCTGGAACGCGGTTTCCGAGGAGGAGAAGCTCTTCGAGGGGCGAGACCGGGTCACCGGCGAGGTGAAGTGGACCGGAACCCGGGTGGACCTGACCTTTGGTTCCAACTCCCAGCTCCGGGCCCTGGCCGAGGTCTATGCCGCCGCCGACGCGAAGGAGACCTTCGCCAAGGCGTTCGTGAAGGCCTGGGACAAGGTCATGAACCTGGACCGGTTCGACGTGGCCTGATCCGGCGGGCGGGAGTCCCGACGTAGAGAAGGGGGGGCGAACCGCGGTTCGCCCCCCCTTTTCTTTCTACCCCTCCGGCGACCTCCGCCCGGGGCGTACCGGATTCCGGCGCGCCCCGGGCACCTGCAACCGCAGGCTCAGAAGGCGTCGAAGCGATCCAGGTTCATCACCTTCGTCCACGCTGCGACGAAGTCGTGGACGAACCGCTCCCGGGCGTCATCCGCCGCGTAGAACTCCGCCACCGCGCGCAGTTCGGCATTGGACCCAAAGATGAGATCCACCGGTGTGGCGGTCCAAACCACGTCGCCGGTGGCCCGGTCCAGTCCCTCGTAGAGCCCGGCTGCGTTGGCCGAGGGCCTCCACTCGGTGGACATGTCCATGAGGTTCACGAAGAAGTCGTTGTTCAGGGTGCCGGGCCGGTGGGTGAGGACCCCGTGGCTGGACCCTGCTGCGTTGGCGTCCAGCGCCCGCATGCCCCCCACCAGTACGGTCATCTCGGGAATGGTGAGGGTCAGGAGGTTGGCCCGGTCCACCAGCATCTCCGGCGGGGACAGGCGATTCCCTTCGCCAAAGTAGTTCCGGAACCCGTCGGCCACTGGCTCGAGCACGGCGAAGGATTCCACGTCCGTCATCTCCGGCGTGGCATCCGTCCGCCCCGGTGTGAAGGGAACCCGGACCTCATGGCCCGCCTCCCGAGCGGCCTCCTCGATGGCCGCGGCCCCACCCAGGACGATGACGTCGGCAAGGGACACCCGCTTCGTGCCGGGCCGCTGGGCCCGGTTGAACTCCTCCTGGATCTCCTCCAGGCGCTCCAGGACCCGGGAGAGCTCGGTCGGGTCGTTCACGGCCCAGTCCCGCTGCGGAGCCAGGCGAATTCGGGCGCCGTTGGCGCCGCCACGGAGATCGGAGCCCCGGAAGGTGGACGCCGAGGCCCAGGCCGTGCGGGTGAGTTCGGGAATGGTGAGGCCCGACGCCAGGATCCGGGCCTTGAGCTGAGAGGCGTCGCTGGCACTGATGAGCTGGTGGTCCACGGCGGGAACCGGATCCTGCCAGATGAGGTCATCGCTGGGAGCCTCGGGACCCAGATAGCGGGACCGGGGGCCCATGTCCCGGTGGGTGAGCTTGAACCACGCCTTGGCAAAGGCGTCCTCGAACTCCCTGGGGTTATTCTGGAAGCGCAGCGAGATCTCCCGATACGCCGGGTCTTCCTTCAGGGAGAGGTCCGTGGTGAGCATGATGGGGGCGTGGCGCATCGAGGAATCGTGGGCATCGGGCACCGTGTTGCCCCCCTGCCCGTCCACCGGGATCCACTGGATGGCACCGGCGGGGCTCCGGGTCTGCTCCCACTCGTACTTGAACAGGTTGTTCAAGAACTCCATGGACCACCGGGTGGGGCTGAAGGTCCAGGCACCCTCGAGCCCGCTGGTGAAGGTGTCTCCGGCGCTCCCGCTACCGCACTCGTTCTCCCATCCGAAACCCTGCTGCTCCAGGCCGGCCACGGCGGGCTCCGCTCCGACGCAGTCGGCGGAGACTGCCCCGTGGGCTTTCCCGAAGGTGTGTCCGCCGGCGATGAGGGCCACCGTCTCTTCGTCGTTCATCCCCATGCGGTAGAAGGTCTCCCGGATGTCATGGGCGGCCAGGAGGGGATCCGGGTTCCCATTCGGTCCTTCCGGATTCACGTAGATCAGCCCCATCTGGACCGCCGCGAGGGGCGCCTCGAGGTCCCGGTCCCCGCTGTACCGCTCGTCGGCCAGGAACTGGGCCTCGGGGCCCCAATAGACCCGGTCAGCCTCCCATTCGTCCACCCGCCCTCCGGCGAAGCCGTAGGTCTGGAACCCCATGGACTCCAGCGCTACGTTCCCGGCCAGGACCATGAGATCCGCCCAGGAGATCCGGCTGCCGTATTTCTGTTTGACGGGCCACAGGAGCCGGCGCGCCCGGTCGAGATTCACGTTGTCGGGCCAGGAATTCAGGGGCTCAAACCGCTGCTGTCCCCCCCGGGCGCCGCCGCGCCCGTCGCCGATCCGGTACGTCCCTGCGCTGTGCCAGGCCATGCGGATGAAGAGGGGACCGTAGTGCCCCCAGTCGGCCGGCCACCAGTCCTGGGAGTCGGTCATGAGGACGTTCAGGTCACGCTTCACCGCCTCGAGGTCGAGGCCGGCGAACGCCCGGGCGTAGTCGAAATCTCCACCCAGGGGGCTGGACTCCGCCGTGTGCTGCCGCAACGGCCTGAGATCCAGCATCTCCGGCCACCAGTATTCGTTGGACACCACCCGTTGCTCAGCGCTCTGGGCGCCCAGCGGCGCCACCGGCACGGACAGGGTGGCGACCACTGCCAGCGCAGCCGCCCACCGGATCGTGCGTTCCATCTTTGTCCACATCATCAGAGTCCCGCTCCTTGGTCCTGGGATCGTGCCGCCGCCGTCCCCGCGACGCTGCGGCATTCCGCCCCCGCCTTCCCGGTTCCGGACTGCGGAGGGGGGGGAAGCCGGGGGAACGTAACGTCAAGGTTTCAGCCCTCTGGACATAGGTCAAAGTGATAGATACTATCTCGCCCATAGGAGATACCTATACGCCTGCCGGGACGCGCTGCCCTGGGCCCGATCCCCCCATTGGAGTGCCCTCATGACGGTGACCCAGTTGAAGTATCTGGTGGCGGTGGACGATCACCGAAGCTTCTCTCGGGCGGCAGAACATTGCCTGGTGACACAGCCCAGCTTGAGCGCGCAGGTGAAGAAGCTCGAAGGAGATCTGGGTGTGGAGATCTTCGATCGGAGCACCACCCCCGTGCGGCCCACGGATGCGGGTCGCCGGATCATCCGGCAGGCCCGCCAGGTGCTGGAGGAGGTGGAGCGCCTGCGGGAACTGGTCCATGGAGAGAGCGAGGTCGCCGGCGAACTTCATGTGGGCGTCCTCCCCACGGTGGCGCCCTGCATCCTCACCCGATTCATGACGGAGCTCACGGGCCGATACCCAGGACTCCGACTCAGGGTGGCCGAGCTGCAGACCGACGGCATCGTGGAGGGCCTCCAGAAGGGGCAGCTCGACGCCGGGATCCTGGCCACTCCCGTGGACAACCCCGATCTCACGGAACGCCTCCTCTTCCGGGAAAGCTTCGTGGCCTATCTCGCTCCGGAACACCGGCTCTCGTCGTCGAGACGGATCCGAATCGACCAGCTCCGTCGCGAGGACCTCTGGCTTCTCCGGGAAGGGCACTGTCTCCGGGCGCAGGTCCTGGACATCTGTGCCGACATGGGCTGGGACGAGGCGGAGCCTCCGGCCCTCCGGTTCGAGAGCGGCCACCTGGAGACCCTCATGCGCCTGGTGGAGGTGAAAGGCGGGATGACCCTCCTTCCCCGCCTCATCCTGCATGGGTTGAGCGAGGAAAGGCGGAGCCGGGTGCGGAGCTTCGACGAGCCGCAACCGGTTCGGACCATCCGCCTCGTGCACCGCAGGGCCAGCGTCCGAAAGGTGGCCCTGGACGCCTTCGTGGACCGGTTCCTGGCATTGGTACGGGAGGAGATGCCTGACGCCATCTTGTGATGGAGCCGTATCCGCAGGGAGCCGGATCCGCACGGGAGGGTAGCCCGCTTCAGGTCGGCCTCCTTTCCGACCCTTTGCCTCCTCGGCGGAAATCGCGTCTATTTTCCAGTCGATCCAGGACCCCTGAAAATGGAGCCCTCCGTGCCCTTCCCCGTTTCCTTCCTGCGGCGGGTCGCCGCCCCGGCCCTCCTCCTCCTGCTCCCTGCGCTGGCCCCCGGCCTCCTCCAGGCCCAGGAAGGGTCGGCCCGTAACGCGTCGGACCCCCTCCCCCTGGAGGTGGATCGGACCATCCCCATCGACCTGGCCGAGGGAAGCTGGATGTCGGTGGACGTGAGCCCCGACGGGGAAACCCTGGTCTTCGACTACCTGGGGAGCCTCTTCCTCCTCCCCATGGAGGGAGGCGATGCCACCCGCCTCACCCTCGGGATGGCCTTCGACGCCCAGCCCCGCTTCTCTCCGGACGGGAGCCGCATCGTCTTCACCTCGGACCGGAGCGGAGGGCAGAACGTCTGGATCCTCTCGGTGGACGGGACCGACTCGACCCAGGTCACCCAGGGGGCGGCGAACCGGACGGAGAGCCCGACCTGGACCCCGGATGGGAACTACATCGTGGCCTCGGTGGGAGACTTCCGGGGCTCCACCCAGCCCACCCTACGGATGTACCACGTGGACGGGGGAACGGGGCTCCGGATACTCCCGGAGGGGAACGACAACAAGGCCCTGGGCGCCGCCTTCGGGCCCGATGATCGCTACCTCTGGTTCGCCCAGCGGACCTCTTCGGGGGACTGGACCTACAACGCCCCCTTCCCCCAGTACCAGGTCCGGATGTACGACCGGGAGACGGGGCAGGTCTTCAACCGGACGGGCCGCTACGGCTCTGGGCTCCGCCCCACCCTCTCCCCCGACGGTCGGTGGCTCGTCTACGGGACCCGCTACCACATGGAGACGGGGTTGGTGCTGCGGGAGCTGGACACGGGAGAGGAGCGCTGGCTCGCCTACCCGGTGCAGAACGACGACCAGGAGTCCCGGGCCACCCTGGACGTGATGCCGGGGATGGCCTTCACCCCCGATTCCCGCCACCTGGTGGCCAGCTACGGCGGGAAGATCTGGAGGATCCCGGTGGAGGGAGGGGATGCCCAGGAGATCCCCTTCCGGGTCCGGATGGAGTTGGAGGTGGGCCCCCGGGTCTTCTTCGAATACCCCGTGGACGACGCCCCCACCTTCACGGCCGGCCAGATCCGGGATCCGGTTCCCTCGCCCGACGGGACCCGGGTGGCCTTCACGGTGATGGGGCACCTGCACGTGGCCGACGCCGACGGCTCCAGCCCCCGTCGGGTGACCCGGGGCGAGGCCTCGGAGGCCCAGCCCGCCTGGTCCCCCGACGGCCGCTCCCTGTCGTACGTGGCGTGGGACGGGACGGAGGGGCACATCCTCCGCGTCCCCGCCGACGGTTCTTCCGCCCCCGTCCGTCTCACCCGGCGGAGCGGGACCTACCTGGAGCCCGCCTGGTCTCCCGACGGAACCCGGATCGTGGCCCTCCGGGGCCCTGCCCGGGCCTTCCGGGAGAACCCCGCCGCAGGCGCCGCCAACCAGGCGGTGGACGAATTCATCTGGGTCCCCGAGGGTGGCGGGGAGGCCACCGTCATCGCCCCCCGGGAGGGGCGCTCCCGTCCCCACTTCACCGAGGGGTCGGACCGGATCTTCCTGTCGGGCCCCCAGGGGCGCCTGGTTTCCATGCGCTGGGACGGGTCCGACGAGCGCACCCACATCCGGGTCCGGGGCTCCACCCCTCCAGGATCCGCCTCGCCCCAGGACGCCGGCCTCGTGGTCATGGCGCCCCGGGGAGACCAGGCCATGGCAGTGGTGAACCGTCTCGTCTTCACGGTGACCGTCCCCCGCATCGGGGGGGAGGCCCCCACCCTTTCGGTGGCGAACCCCGAGCGGGCCAGCGTCCCCGCCCGCCGCGTCTCTGATGAGATGGGGGGAGAGTTCCCCACTTGGAGCGCCGACGGACGGCGGGTCCACTGGGCCCTGGGGAACGCGTGGTTCACCTGGGACCGGGACGCGGCCACCGCCTGGGACGAGGCACGTCGGGACCCGGAGGACGACCCGGAGGAGGACGAGGAGGCGGCGGAGACGGAGCGCTATGCCGCCGCCGAGGTCCGGATCCAGGTGGAGGCGGAGCGGGACCGTCCCCAGGGGACGGCCCTCCTCCGGGGCGCCCGGATCATCACCATGCAGGGCGACGAGATCATTGAGAACGGCGATCTCCTGATAAGGGGGCACCGCATCGAGGCCGTGGGGCCGGAGGGGAGCCTGGAGGCCCCCGCCGACGCCCGGGTCATCGACGTCTCGGGGCACACCATCGTTCCGGGATTCGTGGACACCCATGCCCACCTTCGCCCGGCCCAGACCCTCCACCGGGAGGACGTCTGGATCTACCAGGCCAACCTGGCCTACGGGGTGACCACCACGCGGGACCCCCAGACCGGGACCTCCGACGTCCTCACCTACGCCGACTTGGTGGAGGCAGGGCGGATGCCGGGCCCCCGGGTCTACTCCACCGGACCCGGTGTCTTCTGGCAGGAGGAGATCCGCGACCTGGACCACGCCCGGACCCTCCTCCGGCGCTACAGCGACTACTGGGACACCAAGACCATCAAGATGTACGTGGCCGGGAACCGGCAGCAGCGCCAGTGGATCATCATGGCGTCCCGGGAGCTGGGGCTCATGCCTACCACCGAGGGGTCACTGAACCTTCGGCAGAACCTGAACGAGACGCTGGATGGGTACCCGGGGCTCGAGCACTCCCTCCCCATCCACCCAGTGTTCGGGGACTACACCGCCCTCTTCGCCGAGACCCGGCGGGTCTACACCCCGACCCTCCTGGTGGCCTACGGCGGACCCTGGGCGGAAAACTGGTTCTTTGCCACCGAGGACGCCTACCACGATCCGAAGCTCCGCCACTTCACTCCACGGGACGTCCTGGATGGGGTGGCGCTGCGCCGGGGACAGTGGTTCCACGAGGACGCCCACGTCTTCCGGCAGCATGCCCGGTTCGTGGCGGACCTGGTGGCCGCCGGAGGGCTGGCCGGGGTGGGGAGCCATGGGCAGCTTCAGGGGCTCGGCTTCCACTGGGAACTCTGGGCCATGCAGTCCGGCGGGCTCCCGGAGCATGACGCCCTGAAGGTGGCCACCATCCAGGGTGCCGAGGCCATCGGGGTCCACCAGGACCTGGGATCCATCGAGCCGGGGAAGCTGGCGGACCTGGTGATCCTCTCGGGGAATCCCCTGGAGGACATCCGGAACACCAACACCGTCCGCTACGTGATGAAGAACGGTCGACTCTACGACGGGGATACCCTGGCGGAGATCCACCCCACGCCCCGGGAGCTCCCTGCCATGTGGTGGCACGACCCGGACCCGGCAGGGGTGCCGGGGTTGGGGGGGGTGGACGGCGGTTAGCCAGGCGGTGGCTCCTTGGATCGGCTGCTGGCAGGGGGGGGCAGGTCTCAGAGGCGGGGCTTTCCCCTCCGAAGGAGTGCCCCGATGGCCTCCGCCTCCTCCGTCAGGAGTTCCAGGACATCGTCCAGCGAGAGCAGGCCCACGAGCTTTTCGTCATCGTCCGTGACGACGAGCCGGCGGACGTCCACGTCCGCCATGGTACGCAGGGCGTCTTCGAGGGGAACCGACTCGTTCACCGTGCGAACCGTGCGTGACATGATGACGGAAACAGGCGTGGTCTCGGGATCACGGGCCCGTGCGACGCAACGCAGGGCGATATCCCGGTCCGTGACGATTCCCACCACCGTGCCGGACGGCTTGATCACGGGGAGCGTCCCGACGTTGTACTCTTCCATTCTGCGTGCCACGGCGAGGACGGTCTCGCTCGGTGCGGCGGTGGCCACGACCCGGGTGCAGACTCTTCCAACGGACATGTTCCTTCCTCCCTGATGAGTAATCGGGGCGTTCCCTTTTTTCTTTCTTCGCAAACGACATGCCAGCCCGGACACCCATCCCCGGATCACCTCCGCCGGGAATGTCCCGTCCCGGGGCGCATCACCTCCGCCAGGAATGTCCCAGCCCCGGGACGGATTGACCCGTCGCGGAGAGCCCCGTTGCGGAGAATGCCTCCGGCGTCAGGCAGGGTCGTCGATTCCCCGCTGAAGCGTGAGTCGTCCACCCTTTCTCCACGCGGCGTTTCTCGCTTGGGCACGAGTCCGCCCACCCCAGATTCGTCCCCGAATTCCACAGGACTCTCGCTTCCCATCACCTTGGACCCGCGACCGCCCACCACATGACCGACCCCCCTCCTCCGGGATCACGCCTCGCCTCGAGGTCCCAATCGCTCTCCCCACCTCCCCTGCGCATCTGGCAGCTGCTGGGCTTCCTGGCCTTCTCCCACGGGTGGACCTGGGCCTGGTGGGCCGCGGCCACGGCCGTGGGGGAGAGCGTGTGGGATTGGCCTGCGTCGGCTCTCTTCTACGTGGGCGGTGCCGGGGTATTCCTGGGCGGGGTGATCATGACCGGGGTCATCTCCGGGGGAGCGGGCCTACGGGACCTGGGCCGCCGTACCCTGGATCCTCGGCCTATTCCGGGGCGGTGGTGGGTGACCCTCCTCCTCTTCTACCCCCTCCTGACCCTGGCGGCGGCCGGTGCGGCGCTGGCGTTGGGGGCGACGGACCGTCCCCTGGACCTGGCCGCCGCGGCGGATCGGATGGCGAACCCGGTGGGCCTCGTGTCCATGATGGTCTTCCTCTTCATCCTGGGCCCTCTCCCCGAGGAGATCGGATGGCGGGGCTTCCTCCAGGACCGGCTCCAGACCCGCTGGACCGGCCTCGCGGCGGCCCTAGCCATCACCCTGGTCTGGTGGGTGTGGCACCTCCCCCTCCTTGTCCTGCCCGGCTACTACGACGCCTTCGGGCGGAGCGCCCCGACCCCTCTGGACTTCCTCTGGAACCTGATCCCCGCCGCCATCCTCTACGCCTGGATCTTCAACCGCACCCACCGGAGCGTCCTGGCCGTGATCGTGTTTCACTTCATGGAGAACTTCACCAGCGAGTTCCTGGGGGTGGCCGACGCCATGCGCCCCCACCGACTGGGCCTCATGGTGGGAATCGCCGTCGTCGTCCTCCTGGCGGGGGGGCTCCATGACCCCAGAAGGCGAGGGTAGCCCATCCCAACGCGAACCACGGGGCGTTGGTGAGGCGGAGGGAGGCGGAACCGGACCTGGGGCACCTTCTCGGCTCGAGGGGCACGTTCAAGGGAAGCTGCCGGGAGTACCTGCGGATTCCCCCCCTTGGATCGGACCCCCGCCCCTACGAGAAGGACCTATGCCCGGCCTCGCCTCCCCTCCTTTCAAAGACGCTGCTTCTTGAACGGCCTCCTAAAGCTCCGGTCCTAAAGCTCCGGAAAGACCAGCCCGAAACGCTCACAGAGCCCGGGGACGCTCTCCACATCCATCTCCAGGGCGTACTTGGCGCAGATCTGGGCGAAGGCATCCATGTTGCCCCAGACGCCGGACGCCTCCCGGAAAAAGTCCTCGAACCCTGCGGGGGAGATGACCTCGATGATGTGGCAGGGGGTATCCCCGGCGTTCCAGAAGGTATGCCACTGACCCCGGGGCTTAAGAACCCAGCTCCCCGGACCGGCGGTGACCACGTCATCGCCCAGGAGCGCCCCCAGCCGACCCTCCAGAACGTAGGAGTACTCGTCCTCGTTGTGGTGGAAGTGGAGGGGTGCCGCCAGGGCGCGGGGGGCGATGGGGTGATGGACGACGCTGAACCGACCGTCCGACAAGGGGCCGTCCAGCTTCCATTCCACCCCCAGCCCGCCGAAGTCGAAGGATTCCCCGCCGTGGGGCAGAATGATGGTGGGAGAAGGCGGAGGGGTGTGGGGCAGGGTCTCACTCATGTCATGCCTCCCTTGGCGAAGAATGGATGTGAACGCATGTGTTCACTCTAATGGCATATCTGTAGCTATTTATGATCGTACTGGCAATGGTCTCGCCACACAGCTATGTTCATATCATGAGTACTGAGTCCACGCGCCGGCGGATCCTGGATGCGGTGGTGGCCCTCCACCAGGAGGTGGGCCCGGCCGCAACCACCATCAGCGCCATCGCAGAGCGCGCCGGCGTCCAGCGCCTTACCGTCTATCGACACTTCCCCGACGAGGGCGCCCTCATCCATGGCTGTTCGGCTCACTGGAGCCAGGCACATCCGCCTCCCGACCCCTCCGGCTGGGCCGGGATCCAGGACCCTGGGATGCGGCTCCACGCCGCGTTGGGGGAACTCTACCTCTACTTCGAGGAGGGCCGGGAAATGCTGGCCCAGGTGCTGCGGGACGAAGGGCGGGTTGCGGCGCTGCAGGAGGTGATGACCCCCTTCTGGGGCTACATGACGGAGATCGCCGGCGGCCTCTCGGCGGGATGGGGATTCGAAGGAGGGCCCCAGCGGCTCCTCCGGGCCGCAGTGGGGCATGCCCTCCGCTTCCAGACGTGGGAGTCCCTTGCCCGGGAAGGACTCTCCACCGAGGAGGCCGCGTCCCTCATGGCGGACTTTGTGGCGGTGGTGGCCGCTCGGGGGTCCCGCGAGAGCACCAGGCCCCGGTGATCCCGTTCCGGACGCGGCCCCGGCGGTGCCATGTCCGGTTTCTCACTCGTTCTGCGCGTATCCCCCTGCAGCCGTCCCTGACCGGTGCCGCGAAGCGGCTCCTCCAGGGGGCGGTCCGATCCCACCCGGGAGAGATCCCCTCTCCTCCGGGCGATCCATGGACACGAACCACGGGGATGCAGATGCCGATGTCAAAGGGCCAGCGCCGGAGCCCACGCGCAGGGGACCGCCCTCGCCTTGAAACCGCTCCCAGGGACGACCCGCAACCCGAAGGCATCATGGCTCGAGGCGAACTCTGGTTCGGTTCGGTGGAAGGGCGAGGTTCGGAGGAGCCGCGGCGCCGGTCGCCCCACGCCGGAGTGGGAGAGGCGGCTCTGGGCGTCCCACTCCTGGGACATCCGCACGGCCCCCGCATCCTGGAGATCCTGGATGCCCGGCCTCCCTGAGCCAGTCGTCGCCGGGCACTCCATGAGGCGGGACACCCTTGCGATTCCGTCAGTTACAGTGAACCATGGCGTCGGATCGTGGAGATCACGTTCCTCACTCTGGCCGCTCCCTTCCTCTTGACCGGAACCTCCCTCAGTGACCAACTCCTCCTCAGGACTGGCCCGAAAGAGTCCCCGCTACGCCCGGACCCTGGCGGCAGGGATGGCCGCCCTGGCGCTGTCCCTCACGGCTCTTCCGGCGGAGGCGCAGTTCTTCCCCGGGTCCCGGTCCCCCCAGGCAGCGGATGGCGACGTTGGCTTCGAGCTCCAACTCCTCACCGGGCGGTCGCTGTATGACCGCGACTTCGGATGCGGCTTCGTCACCGCATTCCTGAACGGCTACGAGCTCACCGCGACCCTGGGGGGCATCGGATTGTCCGCGGCCTACGTCCTGGACTATCCCTGGCCCCTCCCCCCGCCGCCCCCCTTCGTCTACCGGGACCGGGGAGGGGCCGTGCAGGCCATGGTGGAGGTGTATCCCCTACGCTTCCTCCCCCAGGGTTCGGACCTGGACCGCTTCGTGCGACCCTTCCTCGCCGGCGGAGTCATGGTGAGCCGGACCGGTGAGGCGCAGGCCGCCGGAACGCGCCGAGAGGAGCCGGTCTACGCCGTGCAGGGAAGCATCCACCCCGGGTTGAGCTTCGGCGCCAACTTCACCTACCCGCTGGGCGACGGCCCCCTGGCCGCGGTTCTTCAGTTTCGCCGGACCCTCCTCTTCGACGTGGCGGGAGACTACGTGGGACCCCAGGGAGACCAGATCACCACCGAAGGCGAGAACCTGAGCTGGAACGACATTCGGGCCGGAATCAGCTTCCGCCCGGGGAGGTGACGCCGGAAAGGGACTCCAGCAC
>REED01000194.1 GCA_007695225.1 Gemmatimonadales bacterium | reverse complement strand
CCACGGGGATGGATGCCCTGGAGGGCTTCGAATCCACGTGGAAGTCCGATGCGTCAGCGGAGATCGACTTCGAGCCGCAGGCTGAAGTCGAGTCCGGCGAAGGTGACCTCGACCTGGGGTCGTGGTCTCTTCCCGCGGAGGAGCCTCGCTCCGGTGATGATGAGGGTGCCTTCTTGGAGGAGAGAGAAGAGGCGGACGCCACCCCCGCCGACGAGTTCCCTGGGGAGGAAGCCGTGTTCCAGGAGATCCTTCTGGAGTCCGAGCCCGAACCCGGTGAAGAACCGGCATTGCAGGGGCTTGAGGAAGATCAGCAGGCTCTGGAGGCCGGACGGCAGGACGCACCGGAAGAGGATCTCCCCTTTCTCGAGGATCCGGAGTCGGAGGGCTCCCTACTGGAGATGCCCTACCGGGAATCCGCTGGCGAGGAGCTGGATTTCGTTGATGGGGGGTTCGCTGCAGGCGGAGTAGAGGCGCGACGCCAGGAGGTCGAGGAGGCCTATCGGACCGAGGATCGGGAGCGACTGATCCCGGCGCTCCTGGCCCTGGCGGAGGCTCTGTCCGATGCCGGCGACCTTGAGGCCGACGCCGTCTTTGCCCAACTCCTGCAGCTGGACCCGGGGAACCCCCGTGCGCTGGCCGCGCTGGGTCGCTCGAGCCCCTTCGACGGGCCTCTGTCCGACCTCTCTACCTCGGAGGCGCCTGAAAATCAGGATCATGAGCCCCTGGGTGAGATCTCAGATGCTGCATGGATGGACGTGGAGATTCCCGAGGGTGGGGACTCGATGGACGACGAGATGGAGCAGGGCATCGCCGGCGCCACTCCCATGGCGGACGGTGCCTCAGAGGATCTCGTCGACGACCAGGAAGAGGGCCCGGGTTACGTGGACCTGGGTTCCATGATCCTGGACGAGTCCCGAGGGGAGAGGACCACTCGTTGGACAGTGGCTGCGGAGGAGCCGTCAGGAGACGAGGGGGCGGACTTCGCCCGGATGCTCTCCCAGTTCAAGGACAAGGTGGCGGCGAACCTGGAGGGCGAGGATGCCCGGTCCCAGTACGATCTGGGAACGGCCTACAAGGAAATGGGACTGCTCGACGAGGCCATCTCCATGTTCCAGAAGGCCCTCCGAATGGATCCGGAGCATCTGGCGTCCATCGAGATGCTGGGCCAGTGCTTCCTCGACCGAAACGAGCCACAGGTGGCCATCCGGGTACTGGGCCGGGGTGTCGGGAGTCAGGGCCCGGAGGACGACCTGTTGGGAATCTACTACTTCCTTGGGCAGGCCTACGAGGAAGCAGGGAACCCCGACGCCGCCCGGGAGTTCTACGAGAAAGTCTTCGCACTCGATATCAACTTCCGGGATGTGACAGATCGGCTCCGGGTGCTCCGCTGATTCGCAGGCCGGCGCTCGAGTCCCTGCATCCCGTTCGCTGCGGGCCCACCCCATGACCAACGCTCTTCCATCTCCGGCTCCTCCCGTTTCCCGGCTGGCCCTCATCCAGGAGCCGGTGAAGGACCGCCTCGACGGAGTCATGGAGGTGATCCGGCGGATCGTGATCTCCGATTTCGACCTCCTGGAGGATGTCAACGATGTCCTCCTCCGGATGCGGGGCAAACTCTTCCGGCCGACCCTCCTCCTTCTGGTGAATCAGGTCGGGGGACATCGGCACAAGGATGCGCTCTCCCTCGCCGCGGCGGTGGAGCTGGTCCACCTGGCGACCCTGGTCCACGACGACGCGGTGGACCATTCGGTGCTCCGCCGAGGACTTCCTACGGTGAATCACCTGTGGAGCCACCAGGTGGCGATCATCACCGGGGACTATCTCTATTCCCGCTCCGTCATGGAGCTGGTACGTCTCGGGCACCTGGACGCCATCGGCGCCCTGGCGCGAGCCTCGAACGAGATGAGCGTGGGAGAACTCCGTCAGCTCACCTCCTTCGATGCCCTGGATTTCACCGAGGAGGACTACTATCGCCTCATTTCCTGCAAGACGGCTTCTCTGATGGCTGCGGCCTGTGAGATGGGAGCCCTGGTGGGGGAAGAGCGCTGGAAGGAGCCCTTCCATCGGTTCGGTCACGCCCTGGGGATGGCCTTTCAGGTGGCCGACGACCTTCTGGACTACGAGGGGAGTGAAGAGCAGACGGGGAAGCCCGTGGGCCATGACCTCCGGGAGCGCAAAGTGACGCTCCCCCTGGTGGATGCCCTCCGGAAGGTGGAGGGTGCGCCCCGAGAGCGGATCCTGGACTTCTTCACCCGAGTGGACCCCACCGACGCCGAGATCGAGGAGATCGTGGAGATCGTCCGGGAGTCTGGGGGTCTGGACTATGCACGGAGTCGGGCCCGGGCCTTCGCCGACGAGGCTGAGTCGGCGTTGGAGGTGGTCGGGGAGACGGGCCCTGCCATGGATTCCCTCCGTGCCGCCATTGACTACGCCGTGGAACGGAGCCGCTGATTTTCGTCCTCATGCATCCAAACCGTTATCTTTCGACAGGGATGAAGTCAAAGGGACGGGTCGGGAGGGGGGAGAGGCAGAGATGAGTATGCTCCTGGACAACCGAAATCGAAGTGCCTCCAGGATCGTTTGGACGCTGATTCTGGGGCTCTTCCTCGGCGGGCTGCTCTCCTGGCTGAGCGAAAGTTTCCTTCCCGAAAGTGCGGCGAGGGACTTCCTCACGACCTCGGTGGCTGCGGCCGCCGGGCCCCTTCACCTCGATCTTGTTGCGGTGTCCCTGACGCTGGGGCCGCTGGTCCTGAATGTGAACGTCCTCACCCTGGTTGGGATCGGACTCGTGGCGCTTATCGCCCGTTCCTGGATCTGAGTTTCACTCTCCTTAAGTAAGGGAGGCTCGAAAGCGATGTTTGGTGGAATTGGAATGTGGGAGATCATCTTGGTCTTCCTGGTGGCGCTTCTCCTTTTCGGCGCCAAGAGACTCCCGGAAATTGGGTCTTCCCTCGGAAAGGGCATTCGCGAATTCAAGGGATCTCTCCGCGAGATCGAAGGGGAATTCAAGCTTCCTCCCGAGTCCCCGGATCGGGACAAGGTGAATGCGCCTCCCTCCTCCTCGTCCTCGGACGACGAGAACAACGGCGAGCCTCGGAAGCTGACCACCTCGAACTGAGGGCGGGGCCGGAAAGATAGGCCACCTCCGACGCTGCACGGATGGTCCGTGAGCCCCGGGGCAGACGTAATCCGGGTTGGGGAAGGACGTATCAGAAGAGAAGGGGGGAGCGGCGACCACGCCGCTCCCCCCTTCTTTTTCTTTCTCGCAACCTTCGGTGAGTCCGAAACGAAGGGCCGAGACCTCAGACCCCTCGGTCACTCCCGCCGGCAGCGGGAGTGGGAGGGACGTGGATCAGTCGATCAGAACACCATGGGGATCGACGGTCGCCCGTCAGACTCCTCGGCAGCCCGGAAGTACTCAGCCCGGCCGTCCACGATGCGGGTGATTTCCCGAAGACCCTCGATCCAGAGTTCCAGGCGCTCCTGACGCAGTTGCTCTGTGACCTGGGCCCGCTGCAGTTCCTTCTGATCCTCCCAGGCCTGTCGGTCGGGCTGGATTCGCTCTTCCACCCGAAGCAGGATCACCTGATTTCCGGAACGTACCGGACCTGCAACTTCTCCTTCCGCTGCACCGAAGGCCGCTCCCACGGCTGCATTCCGGAACCCCAGGCCCGGTACCGGCTCCGTGCGGGTGAAGGGCCCTACGGTACGGGCTTCGGTACCCAGTCGCTCCGCGAGATTCTCCAGGGTTGCCGCCCCCCGTTCCACCTCGTCCCGCAACGCCCTGGCTTCATCCATGACACGGGCCAGCTTGACACGCGTCATGAGGAGGGATTCGATCTCCCCACGCACGTCCTCGAGACTCAGGTAGCCCGCCGCCGACTCCCGAAGGATTTCCAGCATGTAGAAGGCCTCGCGGTTCTCGAAAACGGGACTCACCGCGCCCACGCCTTCCTGGTCTACGAAGATCCAGTCCTGACCTTCATCAGCCGGCCCCACGCCCGGAAGGATGGCAAAGTCCTCGGACACCTCTCCCTCCATCACCTCGAGCCCCAAGGCCGCTGCCGCCTCCTGGAGCGTTTGGTTTCGGCCCAGGGTTTCCAGGGAGTCGGCCCGGGTGAGCATCCGGAGTTCAGATTCATCGGTCCGTTCGATGGGGATGAGGATATGGCGAGCTTCCACTTGATCCTCCTCTCGGGAGAGGACCTCGATGATGTGGTACCCGAAGGCGCTCTGCACCGGCTCGCTCACCTCACCGATGGGAAGGGAGAAGGCGGCTTCCTCGAAGGGAGGAACCATCTGACCCCGTGTGAAGCTTCCCAGTTCGCCGCCTCGGGCCGCGGACCCCGGGTCCACGCTCACCCGCTCCGCCACATCGGCGAAGTCGGCGCCGTCCAGAATCTCCTGGCGGACCTCCCGGGCCCGTTCCGCCGCCGCAGCGGTGTCGGCCGCCGCTGGTGCCTTGGTGAGGAAGGTGTAGCGCACGTCCGCTCGGGCCGGGAGGGCGAACTCCTCCCGGTTGTCCCGGTAGTAGCGCTCCACTTCCCGGGAACTGATCTCCACGTCGGCGTCCGGAATCCGCTGGTCCGGATCCACGGCGAGGAAGGTTACCTCCACGGCCTCGGTCCGGTCTCGCCAGAGCTGCCACAGTTCGGCATCGGAAACGTAGATTCCCGATGTCACCTGCCGGAGGAGCTTCCCACGCGGAATCACGTCCCGGTAGTACTGCTCCAACTGCTGGAGGAAGAAGGGATCCATCGAGGCCTGGGCGAGGAACTCCTGGTACTTCTCCAGGTCGAACCGACCGTCGGTCTGAAAGGCAGGATCCTGCTGGAACTGGGGCGGAGGCGAGAAGCGGGCGGCCTGACGGATCTCGTCGTCGCTGACGCGGATCCCCCGCCGCTGAAGCTCCTTCTGGATCAGGATCTGGGTCACCAGCTCATCCCAGGCCGCATCCTCGATCTCCCGATTCTGCTGGGAGGATATGGGTTCATCCTGGGTGCGCTGCACCTGATCGTAGAGACTCCGGTAGGTGGCCTGGAACTGCTGCACGCTCACGGTGGTTCCACCCACCCGACCCAGATCGCCACCGGCGGTCTGCCCACTCATGTCCATGCCCCATTCAAAGACCATCAGCGCCACGAAGGCGAGCGCCGTGACCAGCATGATGATCTTCGTGTTCTGTCGCATCTGACGCATCATGGCGTCGGTACCTCCTCAACGGATCCAAC
>REED01000207.1 GCA_007695225.1 Gemmatimonadales bacterium | reverse complement strand
GGACCGCAAGACCCCTTCTCGGTGGTCCCTCTACTTCTTCAACAGCCTTCTAGGCCCGGGCGAAGAGGCACTTCAGGTAGGCTCCCTCCGGGAAGGTCACCGGATGGTCCACGGGATGCCCGGTTCGTTCCACTTCCTCGAGGGGACGCCGTGCCTGGAGCGCCGCGGCGTGCACGGCGGAGTGGAATTCCTCTTCGGGAATCCGGGAGGAACAGGAGGCCTGAACCAGAAGCCCCCCAGGTGCCAGGACGCTCAGCCCGAGCCGGGTGAGCCGCTGGTACCCGGCCAGAGCGCGACGCACCTGGCTGGCATCCTTGGCGAAGGAGGGAGGATCCAGGATCACCATCCTGAACCGCTCACCTGCGTCCGCAAGTTCCGAGAGAATCCCAAAGGCATCTCCTTCTAGGGTTCGATGCCTGGCTCGGGCCACCCGGGGATCGTCACGGTTCAGTTCGAAATGCCGTTCGGCCTGCCGAAGGGCCGGCCCGCTGGCATCCACGCTCACCACCTCTGTGGCACCACCCCGGGCGGCGGCCAGGGAGAATCCCCCGGTGTAGCTGAAGACGTTGAGGACCGGGAGTGCGGTCCCTCCCGTTCTCTCCGCTTCCCTCCGGACGAGGTCCTCCACCCGGGCTCGATTCTCCCTCTGGTCCAGGTAGAACCCTGTCTTGTGCCCCAAGAGCGGATGGGCCTCGAACCGGAGTCCCCGTTCCAGGAAGGAGAGGGTCCCATGGTCGGAGAGGGTGCCGTGGAGGAGCGCCGGTTCCTGCAGCGCCGGCGGAGCCAGTGGTGAGCCGGTGACGCGGCGAGCGGCCAGAAGGAGAACGGCGTTCGGGGACAGTTCGGCTTCCAGGGACGAAACCACGTCCCGGAGGTGGGGTCCCCAGGACAGGGAATAGATCTTCAGGACCAGGGAATCACCGTACTGATCCACCACGAGTCCCGGCATCCCGTCATTCTCTCCGGAGAGGATGCGGTATCCGGTGGTCCCTCGATCGGAGACCAGGTCCTCCCTCAGGTCGAGGGCGTTGCGGATTCGTTCCCGAAAGAGGTCCGGACCGATCCGGGCAGGCTTCCCCGAGGCCAGGACCCGGAGACGGATGGGGCCCTCCGAATCCAGAAGGCCAACAGCGAGGAAACGTCCCTTGCGATCAAAGACCACTCCCACCGATCCATGGGGGGCCTCTCGGCTCATCTCTCTTATGGAATCGCCGAAAAGCCAGGGATGCCCGCCACGAAGGGCCCGCTCTGCCGAGGGCTCGACCCGAAGGGCCACCGGCGTACCTTCCAATGGGGGGAAGGCGTCGGGAGGGATCAGGTTGAAGGGGATCGGGCGGATCAGGGTTGGGACCGGCTCTGTTCGGCCGGGGCCTGGATCGAAAACTCGGTGCGCTCGCCCAGGTGGAAGACCGAGCCGGGGTCCAGCGCCCGGGGACGACGAACGGGGTGCCGGGCATCGTAGATGAACACCTTGCTCTCTCCGATGACCTCGGCCTTGTCCCCCCGGATCACCAGAGCCGTCCCCTCATCCACGCCGATCCCCAGCAGGTGTGGCTGGCGGTGGAGTAGTTCCCACAGGTCCTCCTCTCGTCCCCGAGCCAGGAGATGCTGGTCCACGGCTGCGCCATTCAGGAGTCCGAATCCTTCCTCATACCCGGGAGCCATGAGGATCTGGTTCGTTTCCGGGTCTCCCCGGACAAGGTACGAGGCCTGGATGGAGGCGCCTGCGGAGGTTCCGCCCACCACCCCTCCTCGGGCCAGGAGGGCGAAGAGCTCCCGGTGGACCCGGGTGTGCAGATAGGCGTCCACCAATCGGCCCTGCCGGCCTCCCGGGAACCAGACGCCGGTTGCCTCCTGAAGGGGGGAGGCGAAATCGTAGGTGTCGGCTTCGGTCCGGTCGCGTGTGTGGAGAACCCGGACGGTTTCCGCCCCAGCATCCAGGAAAGGAAGGATGCCGGGCCAATTCTCGGGAAAACTCTCCTCGCTGGCTGCCGTAGGGATCACTACGATCCGTGCGTCCCGGCCCCCCGCCAGTTCCACAAAACGTTCCCAGATCTCCAGACCCAGGATCCCGCCCCCGGCTACGACGACCGTGCCTTGAGCCGGGCCCACCAATGGTGCGGTGGTTTCCGAGCTCGACGGTTCCCCAAGACCGATTCCAGCAGAGGCTGAAGGTGATGCTGCGGGTTCAGCAGCTGGTGATCCCCCGGGTGCGGAGCCGATGGTCGGCCCCGAGCACCCCTGGAGGACCAGGACGACCAGCAGGAGGGGGATGAGACCCTCCAGCAGGGTCCGGCGGAGGGTTGCGCCTCCGCGTACGAGCCAGGACCGGGAGATGCCCGATCCTCTGGTCAGGAACGCTGGGCCTTGCTCCTGGGGCTTCCCGCTTTGCCCCTGGGGCTTCCCGCTTTGCTCTGGTGCTCGGGGTGGGAGGTCCATGGACGACCCGCTCAGCCTGCGAAGTAGGGGTTCTCGCCGGCGGCGTGGTCGGTCACATCATGGATGGCCGTGACTTCGGGTACGGCCTGGCGGATCATTCGCTCCACTCCCTGGCGGAGGGTCATCCGGGACATGGCGCAACCCTGGCATCCTCCGGTCATCTCCATGTAGATCTCCGTGTCCTTCACATCCACCAGGTTGATCTGGCCTCCATGGGAGGCGATTCCCGGGTTCACCTGCTGATCCAGCACCGACTGTACCTTGTCCGCAATGGCCCCCCTGGGCGCCTCTACCGCCACTGATGGCGCCGCTGGGGTGATCTCGAAGCCGCTCTCATTCACCCGCTGCACGAAATCCACCTCCGCTCCCTCGAGGCGTTCAGCGGAGGATGGGTCCAGCAGGACAGGGAAGCCACCGGCATCCACCTCTACATCGTCGGGATGGCGGTCGTTCGAGCCCACAAGGCTGAGGTCGAAGGAGGGGGCGACAGGACTCCCCCCGGTGACGTGGATTCGGAGGGCCTGCAACTCGCCCTCACTCTGCTCCATATATGCCCGAACCATCTCTCGGGCCTTTTCGGTGAAGTTCAGCATCTTGGCTCCTGAGTGCGGCCACGTGTTCGAGGATTCCCGAAACCACGGAAAGAGAATGGGGCCAGGGCTGGTCGGGCAAGTGCCGGGCTCGTGCCCTGTGTTCTCGTGCCCAGTGTTCGCGTGCCGTTGCTCCCCTGCCGGGGGCACCGATTCTCTTTCTCCTACCCGGCGACTGACGGGGGGTTCGCAGCCGCTCCTCTCCTGTCTCATCTCGCCCGCTCGTCTCGCCCGCCCCGGGGCGACGGGTGGATCGGGGCGGGTGGGGAATCCAGTTGCTCCCTCCTGCGACCTCTTCTATGATTCGAGCCGTTCCCACCGGAGAAGTCCGGACAATCCAGATCCGTCCGGCCCGGAAGAGCCGGTCGGGACACGCAGCCAGGGCACGCCGGTCCGTATGATCCCGTCCGGACGACCTGGCCCGGACGATCTGGCCCGGGCGATCTGGCCCGGAGGATCCGGGTGGGTGAGGGGGCTGGGTGATCCAGCCCTGGGGGGACAACGGGGGACAACGCGCTCCCTCGGCGCCGCAAACCCAGGCTCCTACCCCCGACCGGGTTGCGTCCTGAATTCCTTCTACGTTCCAAATGGTAGCCCCTATGGCGGAGCATGACGTGATGGAGAAGCTGGTCTCGTTGGCCAAACGGCGAGGCTTCGTCTTCCAGTCCTCGGAAATCTACGGCGGCACCGGCTCAGTCTGGGATTACGGCCCGCTGGGGATTGAACTCAAGCGCAATGTGAAGGAGCGCTGGTGGTCCCGAATGGTGCATCAGCGGGATGACGTGGAGGGCCTCGACGCTTCCATTCTGATGCATCCCCGGGTTTGGGAGGCTTCTGGCCACGTGGAGGGGTTCACCGATCCGCTGGTGGAGTGCAAGGTCTGCAAGAAGCGCTTCCGACAGGACCAGCTCTCGACACAGGCGTGTGGAAAGAAGCCCTCGAAGACGCCTGGGGAGACGGAAGAGTGCGAGTTGGGCGAGCCGCGTCTCTTCAACCTCATGTTCAAGACGTTCATGGGGCCGGTAGAGGACGCAGCCCACGTGGTTTATCTCAGGCCGGAGACGGCCCAGGGCTCGTACGTGAATTTCCTGAACGTCCAGACTTCGTCCCGACAGAAGATCCCCTTTGGAGTGGCCCAGATCGGCAAGGCCTTCCGGAACGAGATCACCCCCGGGAACTTCATCTTCCGCACCCGGGAATTCGAGCAGGCGGAGATGCAGTTCTTTGTGAAGCCTGGAAGTGACGACGAGTGGTTCGAGTACTGGCGGGAGGAGCGGATGGCATGGCATCGGTCCCTGGGGATCCGGGAGGAAAACCTCCGGTTCCACGAGCACGGGCCCGGGGAGTTGGCCCACTACGCCAAGAAGGCCATGGACATCGAGTACCACTTCCCCTTCGGATGGAAGGAGTTGGAGGGAATCCACAACCGGACCGACTTCGACCTGGGCCGGCACCAGGAGTATTCGGGAAAGCGCCTGGAGTATATCGATTCCGGGGCGGGTGAGCGTTTCCTTCCCTACGTGGTGGAGACTGCGGTGGGCGTGGATCGCACCGTACTCGTGCTCCTCACCGATGCCTATCACGAAGAGGAAGTGGAGGGCGAGGAGCGGGTGGTCCTGCGGCTCCATCCCACCGTGGCGCCCCTGAAGGCGGCCATCTTCCCCTTGGTGAAGAAGGACGGGCTGCCGGAGATCGCCCGAGGGCTCATGGACGAACTCCGAAGGGCCGCCATTCCGGCCTTCTACGACGAATCCGGCTCCATCGGGCGTCGGTATCGCCGACAGGACGAGGCTGGAACGCCCTGGTGCATCACCGTCGATGGGCAGACCGCCGAGGATGGGACGGTGACCGTCCGGGATCGGGATTCCCTGGAGCAGGTTCGTGTCGATGCCTCCCAGGTGAAGGGCTGGATCCGCGAGCGCCTTGAGGTCGAGTAGGGAAGGGAGGAAGGCCGAGGCCTGAAGCGTACCCTGCCGATTGTGCCCGATCCGTCCACCCGCTTATCAGCCAGCTTGTGACCCACCGCACCCCCTGGCACATGACCTGGCCACAAGACCGCGCCCATGACCCTGCCCATGACCGACTCCAGCGCCTCGCGCAGCGCCTACCCCAGCGCCTCGATGGCGGGGAAGTAGACCTGATCCGGGACGTCCTGTTCCCGGGACCAGTCGACGGCGGCGGTCCAGCCGTCGGGTGAGGTGCCGCGCTGGA
>REED01000090.1 GCA_007695225.1 Gemmatimonadales bacterium | reverse complement strand
GGCGTTCCGAGAAGGACCTCCATCACCCACTTGCCGCGGAGCACCGGGGACGTCCGGTTCGCATGCGACGTCAGGGTCAGGATGCTCCCATGCCCCAGGATCCCGCCCCGGCGGCGGTCCGGATACTCGACGCGCCGGAATTCGGATCCCACCACTCCGGAAATCCCATAGTGCCGGGCCAGGCGCTCGTTCAGGAAGGAGTAGTCGGCGTCGAAGAGTTCCAAGACGCTACGATCTTCCTTCACCAGGTTGTAGAAGAAGAGCTCCGTCTCCCGGCGCATGGCGTCGGCCAACTGCTGGTCGAAGTCGGGAAACCAGAAGCCGTCTGGATTCACGATGTTCAGGTCCTGCAGGCGGAGCCACTGGGCCGCGAAGCGGGTGCTCAGGGCCTCAGCCCTTGGGTCGGCCAGCATCCGGCGAACCTGTACCTCGAGCTCATCCCCGGAGAGGCGTCCCTCAGACGCCAGTCCGATCAATTCCTCATCCGGGGGGAGGCCCCAGAGGAAGAAAGAGAGGCGGGAGGCGAGAGCCAGGTCGCTGATGCGGTAGGCCTGTCCGGCCTGAACAGCGCCGCCTGCGGGCATCTCGTAGCGGAAGACGAAATCGGGAGCGGCCAGCATGGCCTGTAGGGCCATTTGGATCCCAGACTCGAAGTCTCCCTCGGACGCGCCCCGCTCGTAGAACGCCATGAGGTCGGCCCGGTCCCGTTCGGTCAGGGGCCGACGGAAGGCCTCGGCACCGAGGCGGTCGAGGATCTCGGCGGCGCACGCCTCTTCCTCCTGGGAGGACTCGGGATAGCAGCTGAAGATCCTGGCGCGGCTCGGAGTCTCCGAGATCCCCTCCACGGTGAACGGCCCATGGATGACCAGGTCCTTCACATGGGGAAGGGTCGTGATTCCGTACCCGCCAGCCCCGATCTGACGATCGGCCAGGGACCAGTCATGGGGCGACATGAGGTCCTCGATGGGTCCCTCGGCCCGCTGAATGAAGGCTGCGGTGACCCGCTGGGGCCCGGCGCGAACGAAGATGGGGTCCTCAACTTCCATGGATACGGCGTTGGGATCCGATACGTGCATCCACTGGTCCATGTCCAGGAGTGCGACCCGCTCCCCGTTGATGGACAGCTCCAACTGCTCGAAGGGGGTGGTGCTCCCGTAGTACCCCCCCGTGGTGGTGTGGGGGAAGGCGAACCGGAACCGGTATTCCCCGTCCGCAGGGAAATTGTGGATCACGGAGATCCCGCCCCGGGTGCCAAAGGGTGCCCCCTCGATCCGCTCCCACTGGGACACATAGGGGGAGACCTCGTAGGTCACCGGCGTCGGCTGCGCTCTCCGGTCCCCGATGGCCAGTCGGCTGACCTGCCCTGCCGCGTTCAGGTAGGCCTCGAGGAGAGTGGGAGACAGGAGCTGCACGTCGGCAATGTTGTCGAAGTTCGCGCTGACCTGGTCCAGGGGAAGGAACTGGGAAGCGTCGATGTCCAGGTCGAGGAGGCGCTTGATGGAACGGGCGTACTCGGGTTGGTTCAACCGCTGGAAGGGTCGATCCCCGGGGTTGGGCGCCGCCGCCACCGCCTCATCCATCAGCCGCTCCAGCGTCTCCACCAGGGCCACCAGCGTGTCCCCGCCGGGGCGGGGGATCCCCGGGGGAGGCATCATCTCGGCCCGGAGCTTCCCGATCACCTTCTCAGCCGTCTCGGGCTCGGCCATCGGATCGGCCACATCGAATCCCACCAAGGAGAGATTGCCCGTCATCAACTGCGGGTTGTGACATGCCATGCATGTGCGTTGAACGACGGCCGTCAGAGCCTCAGGATCCACGTCGGGAGTGCCGACCGGTTGAGCCGTAAGGCCGGCTGCAGAGGATCCGACCCCGCCGGCCAGGGTCAGGGCCGGAGCATCGCCGGCGCTCCCACCCGGCAGGTCCTGACTCCCCATGCCGTGTCCGGCGATCAAGGCCACCAAGACGCTCAGGATCAACGCAACGGACAAGATGCCCTTCATCTACTCCTCCTCAGACACGAATCGGGAGCCGAGCGCCGGTCTCCGCCGCCAGTTGGGCGACGACGGAGATCCGGCCACAACGGATCCTCAGGTTGACCCTAAGAATAGGTATGCAATGCATTTATTCGCAAGTAATTTCGGGCACGGCGACATGCCTCCACCCTTTCAGACACCCCATACACTCGCAATGTTGAACGGGGCACTCCTCTGGACGGCTCAGGACCCCCGGCTCTAGCTTCGGGTAGAATTTCACAGTCGCGGCGGAGTCGCGATTCGCCTGAGCTGCACTCGACCGTTCCAACCCATGGAGGTCCCTGATGCCCGGTACCGCAAGCCGCCCCGGCCTTCTTCAACGCTTCCTCCTCGCGGCGGCCCTCGTGGCCCTCGCCGTTCCCGTACCGAGCCATGCCCAGGAGGTTCCAGCGCCGGATCGCGAGCGTCTCGAGGTCTTCGCCAACACCTTCAACGCCATCGCCGAAGCCAGGGAGCGGGGCCATGCCGAGCTTGCCCGTACCCACGACCGGGAGGGGAAGGAGCGGGTCAGGGAGGAGATGGATCGGGAGATCGAAGAAGCGCTGGAAGCCCATGGGATGTCGGCACAGGAGTACGAGGAGCTCACCTTCCTGGTGAGTGCCGACGCCGAGTACCAGAAGGCGTTTCAGGAGATCCTGGCCGCGCTGAGTGAGACGTCCCAGGAGTAACCGCCCGGGGCCGCGAGCCTGGGGCCGCGAACTCGGGGCCGCGAGCAGGGCCTGGGCGCGGATGTGACGAGCCGTGTGATGCGATAGTTAGGTGGCGGGACAATTGTGACGCGATAAGAAGAAAAGAACCGGCCGCGGAGTGTACACCTCCGCGGCCGGTTCTTTCTTCGTCCCGTCCGGATGGGATCATCCTCTCCCGGACGGTGGGCCCAGGGGCCGGACCGGGCCCCTGGGCCCTACCTGGTCATCCCATCATCCAAGATCCCCCGTCACCCCTGGCCTGGAAGCGACCCCGGAGCCGCCCAGAGGGGCGAGGTGTCGATGTCGGAGGGAACATTGGTATTGGCGTTCCGCTCCGCGGTGGGAATGCTCAGGCACCGTGAACGGGGGTTGGAGGAGAAGAGCGGAGAGACAGACTCATAGTCGGGCCAATCGATGGCCCCAGGTGTTCCCGTATCTTCCCACCGCCGCATGTCACCCCAGGCCCGACCTTCCATCCAGAGCTCGATGCGGCGCTCCCGCTTGAGGTATCGCCAGGCCTCCTCGAGGGAACCGGCGGTCCAGGGCTGAAGCGCCTCATCCGTGCTGTCACTCACGTTCCGGGTGCGAACGGCGTTGATGAGGTCCATGGCCTGCTGCCACTGCCCCTGGTTCAGCAGGGCCTCGGCCTCGACCAGCCGCATCTCCCATCCGCTGGCCAGCCGGATATCCACATCCCCAGCGGGATACTTCTGCTGGATGATGAAGGGAACCTGCCCGAATCCGGACAGGGATCCAGTGGAGAACTCCTTCGTCGGATCCACCGTGGAGGGAACCCGGGGGTCCCCGGTCTCGAGGTAGTACTCCCGATGCCAGGTCTGGTAGAGGGAGAAGGTCCGATAGGGAAGGTCCGCGGTGGCGAACCAGATCCGGTTTCGGGCTCCGGCCGGATCTCCATCCATCTCGGAGGCGAAGACGAAGTCGTCGGGCACCTGTGCGGCGTCGCTGGCCGCACCGGACCAGTTACCGAGCCACATCCGCACCTGGGCTCGACCCGCGATGGCCGCCAGGCGGAGGGTGTTGTTCCCCGCATTCTGGGCGACCTCGATCCCGCTGGTGAACCGAGCCTCCGCGCGCTCGAAGTAGGCGCTTCCCGGCTCCACCGGCCCTCCGTCCATGACGGCGTGGCACCAGTGTTCCCCGAGAACCCGTGAGGCATACCCGGCCAGGACGTTGGCTCGGGCGATGAGGGGTGAGCTGTTGTGCTCACTGGCCGGCAGGACGCCGTCATCGATGAACCGACGCAAGGCGTCCTCGGCGATGAAACGCGCCTGCTGCGTGAAGTTCCAGCGGCCGTTGAACTCGTTGCTGTCATCCTCCACGAAGCCACCCTGGGTCACCACGTTGTGCCCGTGGGCCCCGATCTGGCCGCTGGGAAAGATCTCCCGGCTGATGAGCGCTCCGTCATACGCCAGGTTCTTGATGGACTGGGCCAGACGCCGGGCGGACCCATTCACAAGGGGAGCGTGGGATGCCTGGTCGGCCAGGAATTCATCCTGGACCGGACCGGGGTTGGTGACCTCGCAGCCTGAGGTCCCCGCGAGGAAGAAGATGGCCAGGGCGCCGCCCAGGAGGCCACCCAGTCGGGTACGGTTATGCATTTGCCCTCTCGAAGGAAGATTCGTTTCCGGCGTCATGGAATCGGGCCTCATCAGAACATCACGCGGAGCGAGATGCGGAGCTGGATGGGCGCCGGAATCCGCTCACTCCGGCCCGTGCTGGCGTCGGTGTTGATTCCGGCGTTCCCCAGGGTCTCCGGGTCCATGAAGGGCATCTCCTTCCGCCAGAGGTAGGAGTTGTCCAGTGCGAGGGTCAGGGACGCGTTGTTCACCTGATCCGGGAAGGCGAAGTCCACCGGGAAATTCGCGCTCACGTTCCGGAGCTTGAAGAAGGTGGCATCCCAGGCGTAGCCCCGGGCGATGGCCGGAGTGCAGCGGGCCCGCCAGATGGCCGGGACGTCGTCCTTCAGGGCCACCGAGGTCTCGGGGTTCTGGTAGTAGGGGTAGCAGAGGGGCGACCGGACGGAGCGGCCGATGGCGAACACCTCGTCGTAGAGGTAGTGCCCGCCGCGGTACTCGCCCAGCGCCGAGAGGGTGATCCCACGGGGCATCCGGAGGGAGGTGTTCATGCTGATGTTGGTGGTGGGGTGGGTCGGGCCGTAGAAATGGTCCGATCCATCCTCGGTGTAGACCGGAGCGGCGATCTCGTCCGGGTTGGCCACCTTCCACGCGATCATGGGGCGGATGGGACGACCCACCTGGAGGGTCGGGGTGGGCTGCACCGTTCCCAGATCCAGGATCTCGTTCTCGTTCTTGCCGAAGTTCACACCCACATCCCAGCCCCAGTTGGCCGACTGGATGGGGGTGGTGTTCAGGGACAGCTCCCAACCGGTGGCTCCCACCTTACCCAGGTTCCGGGCCTGTGAGGCGGTGAAGCCCAGGGACCCGATCTGGGGAACGTTCAGGAGAGCGTCTGAGGTGGTCTGGTTGAAGTAGGTGAAGTCGGCGCTCACCCGACCCTCCATCCAGGAACCCTCGAAGCCGACCTCGAACTCCGAGGAGACCTCGGGGCCCAGCTCCGGGTTCCCCACGTTCTGGGGGACGAAGCTAGGGAGGCCCATGTACCCGAGAGGGTTCCAGGTCCGGACGGCATCGAAGGCCCCTGGTGCCCGGCCGGACTGGCCGTAGGCGGAACGGAGCCGGAGCTGACCCCAGTCGGGGTTCCAGAAGCCCTCGTCGGACACCACCCACGCCACGCTGGCCTTCGGATAGAACTGGAGTCCGAAGTCCTGTCCGAAGGCACTGTTCCCGTCCACACGGGCGCCCAGCGTCAGGAAGTACTTGTCCTGGACGTCGAAGACGTTCTGGAAGAAGAATCCGGCGTTCCAGACCTTCTCCCGGGTCTCGAATCCCTGGTTCACCGCTGCCGAGTTGATGGTGGGAGCCACGGCGCCGGGGAAGTCCTCACCGAAGGCCTCCACCACCGTCTCGTTGTCACCCACCGCCTGACCGCCCCAGGAGAAGTTGGAGCGGACGTTGTCCATCAGGTTGAAGCTGTAGTTCCCCACGTAGTCGAAGGTGAGGAGACGCTTTTCCCAGTTGTGGACGTGGAGCGCGCCCCGGGGGAGCATGATGAAGCCGAAGGGGCGCAGGTGGCGCTGGAGCTGCTGGTTGTAGTCGTACCCGATGGTGAGTCGGTTCGTCAGGTTCGAGGTGGGTGCATAGGTCACCGTACCACCGGTGGTGAAGCGTTCGATGGTGTTCTGGAAGTCCTGGACGAAGATCTGCTCGATCAGGTCGGGGTCATTGCTCCCGAAGTAGTTCCGCTCCTGGCGGATCACGTTGAGGACCAGTCCCTGGGCGTTGTTGGCGCTGGGGGTGTTCCGGCTCCACGTGTTGGAGTAGCCCGTATTCCATGCCAGCTGCAGCCCCGCCAGGGGGGTGAAGGTGAAGTTCCCCCTCACCGTGTAGCGGGTCAGGGAGTCCTGGGGCATGATCCCCAGCTGGTCCTGCATCTGGCCGGACACGAAGTATTGGAGGTCCTGTCCACCGCCCCGCACCGAGGCGGAATACTGCTGGTTGTGGAGGGTTCCCCAATCCCCGTCGCCCAGGCCGAGCCAACCGGACCGGGAGAAGGGCTCCATGAAGTTGTACGGCGCCGGGTCCACCCCGAACTTCCGGTTCCATCCGGTGCCCTGCTGGGTTTCCACGGTCCACACCGGCGCGCCGGCGGAGCCGCTCCGGGTGAAGATCTGGATCACCCCGGCGGAAGCCTCCGTGCCGTAGAGGGTGGTGGCCGCCGAGCCCTTGATGACCTCAATGCGCTCGATGTCATTGGGGTTCAACTGGTCCAGGGGGCTGGCGGTGACGTTGGCGCTACGTCCGGCGCGCCGGTCCGGGGGGCCCTGGGTCGGGAATCCGCCGCTCATCATGCGAACGCCATCGATGTAGATGATGGGCTGGTTCGTCATGGAAAGGCTGTTCTGGCCACGGAGCTGGATCCGGGAGCCCTGTCCCAACTCTCCGCCGGCACTCATGACCTCGATGCCAGGCGCAGCGGCCTGGAGGGCCTGGGTGGCCGAAACCGGACGGCCCTGCATGTCGTCCAGGTTGATCTGGTTGATGGTATTCCCGATCTCGCGACGCCGGGCCGCGCCGGCGGTCCCCGTGACGATGATCTCGTCCAGCCCAAGCGCTTCGGGTCGCATGGCGAATTCGAGGGTCAGGGTCTCGCCCGCCGCAGCGGTGATCTCCTGGGTCTGGGCGCCGTACCCGATCCGAGCGGCCCGGACCTCGTAGGTCCCGGCCGGCACGTTCAGGATGACGAAGCGACCGTTGGCGTTGGTCAGGGTACCCAGGCCGGTGCCGTCCAGGCTCACCTGGACCTGCGCCAGGGGAGCGCCCGTCTCGGCATGCATCACCTGGCCCGTGACCCGGGCGCGCTCCTGCGCCTCGGCGCCCGCCGCCGTCAGGCCAAGGAGGGCCAGGGCCGAGAGGCCGGTAAGCGCCCGTCGCCAACCGGCGACGACGCCGGGGCGGGAGCATTGATTTGTAGCGAACGGCAACATCGCCATCCTCCTGAAACGGAGTGAATGGGGTAGAGGTGACGCGTAGCCACCTCCGAATGCAGACCGGCCCCTCCTTCCGGAGGGACCGCCCTGTTAGAAACTCATGAGGGCCACCGGAGCGGTTCTCTCCCGCCACCGTCCATCATTTCTTCAAGCATCACAAGCAACGGGCCGAAGGAGCGGGGGCCGGACGGGACGTTCAACCGCCCCGCGGAGCATGCGTCCAGTCGTTGCACTTACAGACGACTCACAGGGGGCACCATGGGGAGCACCCACCGGTCCTGTCAAGTTTCTGTATCCTTGCGTCCGTATTGCTGGGAAGGTCTGCAGCGTGGGTGGGGGAAGGATATGGAAGGAGGGTACGCAGGAGCCGCGGCACGGAGGGCCGGGAGAAGAGGGGGGGAGAAAACACGATCGGCGCCCCGGGTTCACGAACCCCGGGGCGCCGAACTGGCAATTCATTCCTCTCACAAAGGGCCAGGAGCCAGTGCGGCCCGATCGGAGCCGTCCTGGCCCCTTCGGTCCGCCCACCCGGCGGCTCGCCAATCCTAGCGCATGTTCAACTCAGCAGGAGAGACAATTGTTGTTGTTGGCCGAGCCCAGACTCTCCAGCAGGCGAATGGTGGAGACGAAGGGCGGGACTCGCTGCACCGGCCCATTCGCCATATCGGCGGTGGTCTGCCCGGTCCTGGCAACGGCGGTGACATCTGCACCCTTCTCCACCAGGTAATGGATCATCTCGTTGTCTCCCCGGGAGGCGGCATGGTGGAGGGGGGTATAGCCGTTGTGGTCCCGCTGGTTCACGTCAGCTCCCAGCTCCTCCACCAGCATACGCATGGCCCGTATCCACCCGCCGGAAACGTGGCGATGGTCATTGGCGGCGAAGTTCTGGCCGTATCCCACCCCGGCAGCGGCATGGATGGGGTACACACCAGGACCACCCTGCGGGATCGGAGGGAGCCCGGAGGGATCCGCGTCCACTTCCGCCCCTCCGTATCCACCGCGACGCCGCTCCGGTGGGCGCATGGTGGGGATGGTGGGATCCGCGCCATGATCCAGAAGGAGGCGCATGGCCGCCACGTCGGTGGCGTAGGCCGCCCGCCAGAAGGGCGTGGCACCGGTCCGGTCTACGCCCAGATAGTCGCTGTTGTAGGTGGTGTACCAGAGCTGGCGCTTGAGCCTCACGTTGGGGTCCACCCCGGCGGCCAAGAGGGCCTCCATGACCTCCAGGTACGTGGCCTCCTGCTGCTGGTGGTATGTGGGCTGGGGGAATCGAGAATTGGGAGCCCACTCCTTGTTCAAGACCGCGTAGAGAGGGGTGGCCCCCGCCGCACTGGCCAGAGTCGGGTCCGCGCCCCGATCCACGAGATGGAGCACCAGGTCGTAGTGGCCGTTCAGGGCCGCCAGAAGCATGGGAGTGGTCCCGTCCCCGGCGTTGGGCTGATCGATGTCGGCCCCTGCGTCCAGGAGTGCATCCACGGCCGCCCGGTGTCCGTCCCGGATGGCAAGGAGGAGCGCGGACATCCCGCCCTGCGTCCCCACCAAGGCCGTGAACCCTGCAGGCCAGTCCTCGGCCTCATCCGAGCGATTGGCCACCCACTCCTCGGCATCCCGGGGAAGCCCTTCCACCGCCGCCTCCTCTACCTCTCGGGCGGCCTTCACCGCCGCCTGCACCTGTTCCGGGGTGGGACGCCACTCACCCAGGGCGGGATCGTGCTGCTCCCGGAACTCGGCCAGGACCGCGTCCCGACGCTCCCGGGCCTGGCGATCCTCCCGGTCCCGTGCCTGAAGATCCATCACCCGAGCCCGCGTGGAGAGGTCGGCGCCGGCAGCCACGAGGGCCTGAATGGCATCCACATGACCCAGGGCGCTGGCCACCATGAGGGGGGTCTGTCCCCAGGTTCCGTCCCGGGGGTCCACCGGGGCTCCATGAGCCACCAGGACCCGTATCGTCTCCGCGTCCCCGGCCAGGGCCGCCAGGTGGAGGGGCACGGCACCCGTTGAGGTGGCAAGCTCCGCGTTGGCCCCCGACTCCAGCAGGCGCCTCACGGTTCGATGGGCTCCAGCTTCACTGGCCACGTGAAGGGGCGTGTAGGCCCCGATCCGGGTCACGGCGTCCAGGTTGGCGCCCCGGGTGATCAGGACATCGGTCAAATCCGGATCACCCTGAAGCGCCGCCCAGTGAAGAGCCGTCATCCCATCGGGCTGGGCCTCATTCACGTCGACGCCCTCCTCCAGGAGTTCAAGGGCCGCCGTCTTGTCGCCTCGGGCCAGCGCATCCGCCAAGGGAGAGTGGACCGCCCCCGTCCAGCCTCCCACCAGAACCACCAGGAGGAGCACCACCCCCCCGGCCAGGCGAGATTGGAGCCCGCTACGCATCGTCCACCAGCCGGAATTGGGGGATGGAGTTGAAGGAGAACCGGCCTGTGCTGTCGCCGAAGCTGGTCATGTCCTCGAAGCCCATCCCCGCCATGAGCCCCAGGAAGACATTGGCCATGGGCGTACCGTCGGGGGCCTTGAAGTGGGCACCCCCCGCGGGCAAACCGCCGGCGCCGCCCATGAGGACGAGGGGGCAACGCCGATGACTGTGGAGGTTCCCGTCGGCCATGGGGGACCCGTAGATGATGGCGGTCTTGTCCAGAAGGGTCCCGTCCATCTCCTCGGTGTTCTTGAGACGCTCCAGGAAGTAGGGGAGCATGCTCACGTGGTAACGATTGATGGTGGCGAAGTCCCTGAGGTGGTCCAACTGGTTCCCGTGGTGCGACGCCGGATGGAAGGGGCGGTCCGTGCCGCTCTCGGGATAGACCCGGGCGGAGGCGTCGCGCCCCATCTTGAAGGAGAAGACCCGGGTCATGTCCGACTCCAGCGCCAGGGCCTGGAGGTCGAACATGAGCTTCACATGCTCCTCGAAGGAATCGGGGACGCCCACCGGGGCCTCGGGGATGTCCCGCATCTCGCCGCTGGCGTTCCGCTCCTCGATGTTCTGGATCCGCCGCTCCACCTCCCGGATGTTCTGCAGGTACTGCTCCACCCGGTGCCGGTCACTGGCCCGGAGTTCCCTCATGAGGTCGCCCACCGACGCTCCGATCCAATCCAGGATGCTTCCCTGGGTCTGCCGGCGGAAGGCCCGCTCCTCGGCGCTTCCACCGGAACCGAACAACTGGTTGAAGGCCACCCGGGGATCCCGGATCATGGGCAGGGGCTCGGTGGGGGAAGCCCAACTGATCATGTCCGTGTAGACGCAGGAGTAGCCGTAGGCGCAGCCTCCGGCCCGGTCCACGTTCTCGATGCAGAGCTGCATGGAGGGGAGGGGGGTGGTCTGGCCGAACCGGTTCGCGAAGACCTGGTCCAGGGACTTCCCCACGAAGATGTCGGAACTCTCCGTTTGGCGAGGATGGGACTGGGTCAGGAAGACCGCGCTGGAGCGGAAGTGGTCTCCGCCGATCTCACCGGGCTGATATGCCTCCGCCATCCGGACATCGCTGTTGCTGATGATGGTGAGATACTCACGGAAGGCCTCAAGGGGCTCCAGACTCGTGCCGCTGAGGTCGAAGTCCCGACCCACCTCGGGGGGAGCCCACATATTGAGCTCGGCCCCCACATCGCTGCACCCCGCGGCGCCATGGACCATCTCGATGCAGACGAGGCGGTTCGTCTCGACCTCGCCGGAGATGCGAGACCACATGCGACCTGCGGGAACCATGGCATCCAGAAAGGGGAGGGCCACGGTCGCTCCCATACCTCGAAGAAAGGTCCGCCGCTGAATGTGCTTGCCTGTGATGAACTCCATGGTCCTGACTCTCCTTCTGCAGGGGGGTGTTGCCGTTTCTATTGTTGCTGATCCATGTCGTCGTCTGCCGTGTCTCCGACCCTCGCCATCTGGAAGGCGTCACTCTCGACGACCCCCAGGATGAAGGAGGAGATCCGGTAGTCATTGGCTTCCGCCATCCGGGTGATCTCCCGGACCCTGGGCTTGTCATAGAACTCGAGACGCCGGCCCAGGGCGTAGGTCATGAGATTCTCGGTAAAGGTCCGTACCAGCGGCACGGGACGCTGGAGGAGGGCTTCCCGAAGGTCCTTGGGGCTCTCCACCTGGGTGCCGTCCCAGAGCTCACCCCGGCTATCCAGGGGATTACCCTGGTCCCGAAGCCGCCACCGGCCGGTGGGGTCCATGTTCTCCAGCGCCAACCCCAGGGGATCGATGAACTGGTGGCAGGAGTTGCAGGTGGGGTTCGCCCGGTGCATCTCCAGCCGCTCCCGCACCGTGAGCGCCCGCCCGCTCTCCGCATCCTCGCTGTCCGTCTGGTCCAGGGGAGGGACGGGGGGCGGGGGCGGGGGCTCGGTACCCAGGAGGGACTCCATGATCCAGAGGCCCCGGTTCACCGGGGAGGTGCGGCCCGCCATGGAGGTCAGGGTGAGGACGCTGGCATGCCCCAGCAGGCCCAGCCGCTGATCATCGGTCACCGGAACGCGGTGGAAGCCGGCCCCCGCCGGGGCCTGGATCCCGTAGTGCTGGGCCAATCGCCGATTGACAAAAGTATAGTCCGCGTCGAAGAGCTCGAAGAAGGGCCGATCCTCCTGCACCAGGTGGTAGAAGAAGAGTTCGGTCTCACGGCGCATGGAGTCCCGGAGCTGGTCATCGAAGTCCGGGAACTGCCGGACATCGGGAACCATTCCCGCGAGATCCGGAAGGCGGAGCCACTGGGCCGCAAAGCGGGTGGCCAGCGTCTCGGCCCGGGGATCCTTGAGCATACGCCAGACCTGGGCCTCCAGCACCTCGGGGTCGGAGAGGGTACCGGCCCGAGCCGCGTCCATCAGCTCCCGATCGGGAACCGTGGACCAGAGGAAGAAGGAAAGGCGGGTGGCCAACTCCGTATCCGAGAGGCGATAGGCATTGATTCCCGGCTCCAGCCCCGCCGGTGCCCGCTCGAAGCGGAAGACGAAGAAGGGGCTCGCCAGGATGCCCTCCAGCGCCGTACGCACACCGCCTTCGAACCCTCCCTGTCCGGCCCCGATGTCATAGAGGGACATGAGGCCCTGAAGCTCGGCCTCGGTCGCGTCCCGGCGGAAGGCTTCACCCGCCAGGCGCGTCACGATCTCCTGGGCGCAGGGACGGGCCTGGGCTTCGGTCTCCGGGCGGCAGGTGAAGATCCGTTCCCTCACCGCGCTATCCGACACCCCGGTGACGCTTCGGGGACCCGAGACCACCAGGTCCCTCAGATGGGGAAGGATGGTCACCCCACGGGCGTTGGCCATGGAGGTGCTGGCCAGGGACCAGCCCAGGGGAGAAACCAGGTCCTGTTGCACCCCATCGAAGGCCGGCGGGATGAAGACCGCCGAGAGACGGCGCGGCCCGGACTCCACGAAGACCGGATCGGTCCGCATGGTCACCCCATTGGGGTCGGCGGAGTGCATCCAACGGTCGAGGTCCAGGACCGCCACCGGATCGCCGTCGATGGAGATCTCGAGGCGCTCGCCCCGAGCGGCCCCACCCACGAAGGCCCCGGTGGTCTCATGATAGAAGGAAGCGGTGAGGACGTACTCCCCGTCCGCAGGGAAGGTGTGGATCAGGGAGAGCCCACCGCGGCTGCCGAAGGGGGCCCCTTCCACGCGCTCGGTCTGGGAGGCTGTACGGGGGACGTTATAGGTCTCCTCCGACGGAGAGGCACCCGGGTCCCCCACGGCGAGGCGGCTTACCACGCTGGCCCCCCGGAGGTAGGCATCCAGGAGGGTCGCGGAGAGGACCTGCACGTCGGCGATGTTGTCGAAGTTGTGGCTCTTGGTATCCAGGGGCAGGAAGGCGGATGCGTCCACCTGCAGCCCCAGGAGGTCCTGGACGGCCCGCTCATACTCGGGCTGGTTCAGGCGCTGGAAGGATCGGCTCCCCGGGTCGGAGCGTTCCGCCGCGGATTCATCCAGCTTCCGCTCCAATGTCTCCACCAGGGCCACCATGGTGTCCCCCGCCGGCTGGGGGATTCCAGGCGGCGGCATCATCCCCAGGCGGAGCTTCACGATCATCTTCTCCGCCGTCTCCCCCCGATCCCAGGGGGTTGCTACGTCGAACCCCTGCAGAGAGAGGTTGCCGGTGAGGAGTTGGTCGTTGTGGCAGGTCACGCAGAGGCGCTGGACGATCTGGGTGAGGGCCTCATCGGGAACTTCGGTCGCGGCACCGCCCCCCTCGCGCGCGATCGCGTTCGGTGCCCCACCCCATGCCCCGGAGCGGAGATTGGCGCGGAGCGCGCCATATATGGTTCCGGGGATCTGCCCGGACTCTTCCGCCGCCGCGAACGCCGGAGGCCCCATGGAGGCGGCCAGCGTCAGAGAGGGGGTAACGGACCCATCCGCTGAGTCCTGCCCCTCATGCGAATGGAGGGCCCACGCACCGACGGCGGCGACCAGGAAGAAGAAAAGCGGGAGTCCGACGTGACCGGTCTTCATTGCATTCCAATCTCCCACAACGGGCTTGCCGAACCCCACCGAAGCGACGAGGCCCTGGGTCCCCCAAGTGTTTTTTAACGAACGATGTCAGGCTACATGATACGTTCGCCTTCATGCATTACGCAAGCATTTTCCTTACACCTCGGCGCAACAATGCCCGGGCCGGAGGGAGGGAAAGCTTCTCCCCTCCTACCGACCCGGGCATCCCTGCGTTCCCGGCATTTGGCCCCTGGGGACGACTCAGTGCGAGCTACCGCAGGTGCCGGTCCGGGACCCAACGGGTCTCAGGTCATCCCTGGTCCAACCCTCAGGGGGTGACCCGCTCCACGTTGGGGTTCGTCTCCTGCTCCACCACCGCGATGGGGAAGCAGAGGTCCTGGCGCTGCAGGTGGGAACCCTCGTCGGCGCTCCCGCTGGCCACCTCCAGGGGGTGTAGATCCCCAGGCGTGCCCTCCGCGTCCCAACGCCGGAGGTCACTCAGGCGACGCCCCTCGAGCCAGAGCACGATGCCACGCTCCTCCTTGAGGAGGGCCCACGCCTCATCCGGCGTTGCTGCACTCACCGGAGCCACACCGGCAGGCCCCCGGACCTGGCTGTTGATGTGATCGATGGCACCCTGCCAGTTCCCGTTGCGGAGCATGTTCTCCGCCTCGATGAGGCGCATCTCCGCCCCCTTGGAGAGGGGCTTGTTGGCCCCCGGGCTGGTGTACTTGTTCTGGGGCCAGAAGGGAACGTTCCCGCAGCAGCCGATGGCCGCGTCCCCTACGCCGTCGGTGAACCGCCATGGCACGCGGGGATCGCCGTCGGGATTCTCCTGAGGCTCGAACCCGATGTCCACATACTTGGTGTTCCACTGGGTGTGGGCCCGATAGGGCTGGGACCACATTCCCCAGACCATGCGGTTCCGCTGGGGGTCACCGAATCCGTCGAAGTACGACATCTCGAAGAGGAAATCGTTGGGGACCGCCTCTGCATCGGAGACCGCGCCAGCCCAATTGTCCAGATGGAGGCGAACGGAAGCCCGACCTGCGCGGGCGGCATTCTGCAGCGCGCCTCCGCCCAGCTCGATGGCCCGGGAGAACTGGGACTCCGCCCGTTCATAGTAGGCCGTGTGGGACTGGGGTGCCCCACCGTCGATGACCGCCTCACAGTAGTGCTCACCCAGGAGGCGGTTGGCGTATCCGGCCCACAGGTACGCCTGGGCCAACAGAGCCTGGGACTCCGGACCCACTTCCTCCATCCGGGCAATCCCGCTCTCCGCCAGGAACCGGGCCCGCTGGGACTCGTTCCAGTGGGCATTCAGCCCCGTGTCGTCGGCTTCGAGCTGCCCCGCCTGCCACTGCACCGAGATCCCGAAGGATCCGGTGGAGCCAGCGGGGTGGATTTCCCGAGCCACTGCAGCCCCGGTATAGGCGAGCCAATTCAGCCCCTGGGCCACCGCCCGTCCCATCCCATTCACCATGGCGGGCTGGGCGGCGGCGTCATCCAGGAAGACGTCCTGGACAGGTCCGGGATTGGTCACATCGGTATCACAGGCCGCCGCGGCGGCCACCACCATCGCCACCGCCGCGCCGGAGAAGCCGAAGCTCCTCCAGCGACGGCCGGCGCCCTGTTCTCTCGCTCCGTTCATCCTCTCCCCCCGCGTTGACGTTGGCATCCGATCTCTGGGTTCCAGGTTCCTCGCGGGCATCAGAACGTCACCCGGAGGGAGGCCAGGAAGGAGGCCGGGGGAGGAATGTGCTCGGTGAGGCCGCGCACCTGGGTATCGAAACCGGTGTTTCCGGCCATCTCGGGCTCGAGGGTGACCCAGTCGCTGTGGGTCCACCGGAGGAGGTTCCGACCCGAGAGGGTCAGGGTGGCCCGGCTCCCCTGGGGGATGACCATCTCGGGCACCGGAACCTGCAGCGTGAGCTCACGGAGCTTGAAGAAGTCCGCGGCATTCACGTAGTAGTCGGACCGGGCGGCGGAAACATTGATGCATCCTGGACGCCACTTGGCCGGCACCTGGTCGGCGCCCAGGGTCTCCTGGATCTTGTACGCCTCGAAGCAGTCCGGATACCGGACCGAGCGGCTGATGGCGTTGAAGGCCGGCCCGTTGTGCACGAAGTGTCCGCCCTGGTACTCGCCTCGGGCGGAGAGGGTGATGCCCCGGGGCAGCCTGAGGCTGGTGTTCCCCTGGATGATGTGGGTGGGCTGGTTGGGCCCGTGGATGCAGTCGGCCTCGATGATGGGGTCGGCCAGCTCCTCTGGGTTGGCGATGCAGTTGGAGCGGATCACCGGGGCGGGCTGCCCCTCCACGATCCAACCGAAGCTCCCCAGGCTGAATTCTGGGGCGCCGCCCAGGGACAGCACCTTGGAGTTCACGGTGGAGAGGGAGAGTCCCAGGTCCAGGCCGTAGTCGGCCCGCTCGATGGCGGCGAAGTTTCCGCTGAGCTCGAGCCCGGTGTTCTGGAGCTTACCGACGTTCTCGAGCTGGGAACCCAGGAAGCCCAGGGACGGAATCTGGCGCACCTCGAAAAGGGCGTCCCGGGTCTCCTGCTTGAACCAGGTGAAGTCCACCCCCAGGCGGTCGTCGAAGAAGGAGCCGTCGAAGCCGAACTCCAGCTCCGCGGTCCGCTCGGGGCCCAGGTTCGGGTTTCCGACATTCTGGGAGAAGAAGGCCGGCTGACCGCCCCATCCCACCGGGTTGAAGGTCCGCACGGCGTCGAAGGCACCCGGCGCCCGGCCGGACTCACCCCATGCCGCACGCAGCTTCATGGAGCCCCAGTCGGGGTTCCAGAAATCCTCATCGGAGATGACGTACGAAGCGCTGGCCTTGGGATAGGCCTCCAGCCCCAGGTCCTCTCCGAAGGCCGAGTTTCCGTCCACCCGCACTCCGAGGGTGAGGAAGTACTTGTCCTGGAAGTCGAAGAGGTTCTGGAGGAAGAACCCGGCGTTCACAACCCGCTGACGCCCTTCGAAACCCAAGGTGGTTCCGGCGCTGGAAACCACCGGAACACCGGGGCCGGGGAAGTCCTCCCCGTAGGCCTCGGTGAATTCCTCGTCCACGGTGACGCTCTGGGCACCCCACGAGAAGGAGGAACGAAGCTCGGGAGTCAGTCGGAAGTCGTAGGTCCCGACGTAGTCCGCCGTGAGGGTGGTGAAGCGATGCCGGGCATCGGAGAGGATCCCGTCCGGCGCCAGTTCGAAGCCGAAGGGCCGCAGGTTCCGGTTGTTCTGCTGGGCCTGGTCGTACCCCACGGTGAGCCGGTTGGTGAAGTTCGGCGAGAAGGTGTGGGTGACGGTGACCCCGGTGATGAGGTGATCCATGTCCGCGGTGATGCTCTGGTTCAGGAGGGGATCGATGGCCTCCCGGGTCTCCTCACCCCGGTAGTTCCGATCCCGGCGGAAGGCATTCAGCGTCAGGCCGTGGGCGTTGTTGCCGGCCGGCGTGTTGCTGATGGTGTTCCGGGTGAAGGAGGTGTTCCACCGCACCTGGAGCCCCTCGATGGGGGCGAAGGTGAAGTTCCCCCGCATTACCTTCCGGTCTTCGTTGTCCAGGGGGAGCACGCCGTCGTTGTCGGTGAGGCTCCCGGACATGAAGTACTGGAGGTTCTGGCCACCGCCCCGCACCGACAGGGAGTAGTTCTGCTGGTGGGCGTTCCGGAGCCAGGGATTGATGTAGAGGAAGTCGGAGGTCCCACCGGCCAGCGTCTCTGCCGGCTCCGACGGGGGACGGTCAGCGGGATCGGGACCGAAGGGGCGCATGAAGGCCACCCCCTGGTCCACCTGGGCGGTCCACACCGCGGCGCCCTCGGCGCCCTGGCGGGTGAAGATCTGGATCACGCCGGCTGCGGCCTCCGTCCCGTACAGGGTCGTGGCGGCCGCGCCCTTGATGACCTCGATCCGCTCGATGTCGTTGGGGTTGATGTTGTTCAGGGGGCTGGAGACGTCATTTCCGCTCCGCCCCTGGAAGCCCACCGAGGGGACGTTCTTGGCGAAGCCCTCACTCCGGACCCGGACTCCGTCCACGTAGATGATGGGCTGGTTGCTCATGGAGACGGAGACGTTTCCGCGGAGACGGATCATGCCGCCGCTCCCCGCCATTCCGGAGCTCTGCATCACCGTCATCCCGGGGACCCGCCCCTGGAGGAGGGCGTCCACGCTCTGGGGAGGCTCGCGGATCTGGTCGGCGTTGATCTGGGAGATGGTGTTCCCCACCTCACGGCGCCGGGCGGCGCCCGCCGTCCCGGTGACCACGATCTCATCCAGGCCGAGAGCGACGCGGGGAAGGGTGAAGTCCACCTCCACCGTCTGCCCTGCCTGCACCGTGACCTCCTGGTCGCGCTGCTCGTATCCGATCCGCTGCACCCGGATCGTCTGGGTGCCGGCAGGGACATTCACGATCCGGTAGGTGCCGTTCTGGGCCGTGACGATCCCGAGACCGGTGCCCACGACGGATACCTGGGCCGCCGCGAGGGGCTGCATGGTCCCCTGCTCGATGACACGACCGGAGATGATTCCGGTATCCTGCGCCTGGACAGGTACTGCCGTAGTGGCGAGAAGGGCCAGTGCGGCGCCGATCCCGGCCAGGGCCGAAGCAGGGTAACGCCGCCTCCGCTCCGGTCCAGCCCCTCTTCGCACTGATTCAGACGAGAGGAAGTTCATGTGTTTGCACTCCGGTTGAGGGTACCGAGTCCGAGCTGTCCGGCGATGGGGTCTGCCGCAACCCCGCTGGCTGCCATGTGCCCCCATTCTTCCCGAAATGTTGGGAACGGGGAGCCTCGGCCCACTCCCGCTCCCCCTCGCAAGGTGGGTGCGGAAAGCAAACCGAGAACCAGGTTGCCGCGCTCTGACTCGTGGAAGTGCAACCAGAATAGGTCACAGATGCTACGGATGTCAAACGGATTTCAGGTCAGTAACAGAATGCCCATCGTCACCGGTTCAGGAGATCACGGGGGTGGCGCCCCACCCTGGAGGGGCAAGGCCTCCACATTGAGAGCGTCCTCCACCACGGCCCCATTGGCCTCCTCCATGCGGATGGTCACCTGGAAAACGCCGGGCTCCTGGAATGCATGCTCCCTGCGCCCCCCTACCGTCTGTGCGCCGAAGGTGGGGATGGAATCCACCTTACCGTCGCCGTAGGAGAGGATGAGGCCGATGATGTTCTCGCCCTCGCCCTCGTAGCTGAAGGTGAAATCCTGGCCCACCGGGCGCTGCGCCTGGTCCACCTCGAGGAAGATCTGGGTGGGCCGGCTGGCGGGAATGCTCAGGTCGCTGCAGGCCGGGACTCCGACGAGGGCAAAAATGCCTGCGAAAAGAAAACACCTTCTCAACATGGGTCGCTCCAATCGATGCCTGCTGCCCCTGGGCCTGAGTTCAGGGCCACAGGGAAATGGGGATGGGAATGCGGTTCTCCGGAGCCCCGGGACCATCCGGCGGACTCCCTTCCCCGCCGGAATCGATGACCTGGATCGCCACGAAGGAGCCCAGCAGGAATGCCCCACCCACCACCAGGGCCGCCGTGCGGCCACGACTCAATTGCTTGCTTTCCACCTCGAGAATGGAGCTGAAGGGAATGTCCACCCGCTGGCGGAAGGACTCCACTCGTGTCCCCCGTACCTCGCTGGAGACCGCCACATCCAGGTAGAGCGTCTCCCTCAGGATCTCCGCGACCCTCCCCTCCACCACCCGGGTATCCCGGTTGGGGATGATCTCCTCGAGGATCTCGGCCTGCTGTAGGGAGACCCGTGTCCGGATCTCCTGTGCCGGAACCACTTCATCCAGATGCATGGGGGTGTAGTGGTAGCACCCCCCCAGTCCCATGACCAGGAACAATGCCACACCAGCCCATCTCCCACCTCGAACGTCCATGGCCCATCCTCTTGAAAAGGGTCCCCCACCGCATGGTCGCCCCTCGATTCCGGGCAAACCATCAGGACATGTTGAGCCTAGGGCTCCCAACCGGAAGGGGCAATCCCGGGCTCGGGCATGGGCACGGCTGCGCCAATGCTTCCCCAGGCCCCCGGCGTGCCTGCCGCCCCCCGGGCGCCCTTTAAGGGCGGGGCACCTCTCAGGGGAGGGGGATGGGCCCCGAGCGCAGCGTGCCCCCCTTCTCGCCCTCGACCACCACTCGGACCTCCCCATCTCCCGCCTCCCGACCCACCTGGAAGCGCACCGTTCTCTCCCGCTCCGAAACCCCGGGGGAGAAGGGGCTGGCGCCCGCCAGGTGGGGGATCCTCACCCGTCCGTTCCCCTCCAGAACCGTCCCTCCCTCGACTTCCAGAATCACGAGGGGTGAGCGGGCCACCTGGCGCATCACCCGGCCGTCGGGCATCGTCCGTCCTTCCAGGCCGCGCTCCGTGAGGTTGGTGGGGAGGAACCCGATGTTCCGCACGGTGACCTCCACCTGATGGATCCCTTCCCCCAGCGGGGTGATCCGCGGCTCGTCCATCTCCAGCAGGGGACCCTGTTCCGCCAGGTGGAGGATCCAGGGGATCTGGACCTCGAGTTCCCGTTCCACCCGTTCCCACGGGGGGTTCTGTCCCCAGAAGAGAGTCCACCATCCGCCGATCTCCACCTCACCGAGCTGCGGGTGGTCGTAGGGGGTCCAGTCCTGGAAGTACCTACCCCCGAACTCCCGCTCGTTGTAGAGGTGCCAATCATGCTCGGTGACCTCTCCGTCCCCGTTAAGGTCCGGGACCCACTGCGCCGGAGGAGGGGAGAACTCCGGGACCCATCCGATGATGCCGTGATCCGAGTACCCCCACTGGATCAGGGTTCCGTAGCGCCGATCCGTGGGGTGGGTCGCGCTGGGAACCACCGGGCGTCCGGTGTCCCGGGTGTAGTAGTCCCCGAGGTGGACGATGAGGTCGAGGTCGGCCCGGTCCAGGGAGTCGGGATTCATTGCGGAGGGGAGCCGGAAGACGAACCCACCCGAGGTATGGCCGTGGTAGATGCTGTAGATGTTCCGGTGGGCGTCGATGAACTCCACCGTGGCGTAGGTCTCGGGCTCCGAGAGTGGAAACGCGCCTCCGCTGTCCTGGATATGGGCTCGCTCCCAGTTCCGGGGGAAATTCCGGTTCATGTCGATCCCGCCGATCCCGTCGCTGGCGATTCGGCCGTCGCCGTTCCCGTCGATCCCCTCCCGCTCCAGCCGATAGAAGGGACCTGCGTCGCCGGCCTCCCGCCGGACCATGATCCGGGGGTCCTGGCTGTCCTTCCTCCACTCCCCTGCCGGATCCGGCACCCGCATCTGCAGGATCCGGCCGTCCCCGTCCAGGTCCATGGGGGGGTCGCTGTCGGCGATCCCATCCTCGTTCTCGTCCAGGGGACGAACCGTGCTCCTGAGCCACTGGTCCTCATTCAGGACCAGGTCCGACCCGTCGGGGTTGAACTTGGGGCGGATGTAGAAGGCCCGCGTATCCAGGAGTTCGGTGATCTGTGGGTCGGTCCCGTACTCGTTCAGGAGGTGGCCCATGGCGTAGAGGGCCACCTGGGAACTGGTGAGTTCCCGGGCATGGATGCCGCCATCGATGTACATGGCCGGCTTCTCCTCTGCCGGTCCCGTCTCGAAGTTCGTCACCTCCATGAGATGGATGTCGGCGCCCAGATAGCTCTGACCGATGACCCGAAGGTTGGTGAGGTGGGGGTAGAGTTCCGCGAACTCCCCCATGATCTGCACCGTCTGCGCATGGTCATGGAAGGTATTCCAGTCCACCGATCCATCCGCAGCCACCAGTCCCGGTCCGGTCTGTCCCGCCCCGAGGGGGCGCCCCTCGGTTTCCGGGGTTCCCTCCGCCCCGGAGCAGCCCATCAGGATCCATCCCGCGAGGAAGCAGCCCACCGGAAAGGACATCCGCCCCGGAACCGGGGTTCCTGTGGATTTCCGGGGCCACCTCCGCCTGAACGAGCTGCCTCTCATCACCGCACTCCGGGGAAACGGGTGGGACCGGAGAACCCGGAGAGCTCCGGATCCTCCAACATCCCGGCAATCATCCGACCCCAACCCGGATCAGGCAAGGTGGCCACACCGTAAACAGGGGGTGCAGGGACAGTGGGGGTGGCAAGACACCTCAACGGGGACTCCTGCGGCGACGGGGTTCCTTGCCCCTCCCCGGATCTCCACGCTACTCTGCGACCCAGGGAAGTTCCGGAGCTTGCTCATTGGCGTCCCGGCCCGTGGGCCCGGGCGCCGACCTGCTCCTCCCACCACCATGCCTCCTCTTTGTCATCCCAACCACACCGATGCGCGAGGTATTTTCGAAATGGCCCGTCTCGCCCTGGGGCTCCTGTTCGCCGTCCTCTTCCTCCCTGCCCCGATGCTGGAAGCCCGGCAGGGGATCCCCGATGAGCTTCGCACCTTTGCCGAGCGGAGCGGGTGGACCGACCTCACCCCCCATGAGGATGTGGTCCAGTTCTATCGTGACCTGGCCCGCCTTTCCCCCGACGCCCGGCTTTCGGAGATCGGACAGAGTCGGGAGGGCCGCCCCATCCTCATGATGACCCTCTCCCGCCCCGCCGTGGCCGAGCCGTGGGAGGCCCACGCCTCCGGGAAGCCCATCTACTTCATCGGGGCCCAGGTCCACGGAAACGAGCAGGCCGGCAAGGAGGGGCTCATGATCTTCGCCCGGGAGCTGGCCTTCGGAGACGCCCAGGATCTCCTGGACGACGTCATCTTCGTCCTGGTTCCCCAGATCAATCCCGACGCCCACGAGGCCACACGGGACGGGACTCGGGCCAACCCGGCCGGATACAACGTGAACCGGGACTACAGCCGGCTGGTGAACCCGGAATCCCGCGCCATCGTGGAGCAGGTACTGAATCCGTGGCGGCCCCACCTCACGGTGGACGCCCACGAGCTCACCGGCCCGCGGATCTACGACTTCTACGCCCTGCACCCCAGCAACCTGAACGCTCCCGCCGGACCCCGGGAGCTTTCGGCGGGCCCGGCCACCGATGCGGTGCGAGAGGCCATCGAGGGTGCCGGATACAGCTACTTCCCCTATCACCTCCAGCCTTCTGATCCCACCCAGGTCCCGGAGGTGGGGATCCTGGGGGCAGGGTACGGGATCCGGATCCTCCGGACCTACGGCGGTGTGCGGGGCGGGATCAGTCTCCTCTTCGAGAGCCGAAGGGACAACGACCCCAGGGTGGACATCGAGCCTCGGGTTCGGTGGCAGCGCCTGGGGATGGAGGCGGTGGCGCGGTACGCCGCGGAGAACCCGGAGGAGGTCCTGGGGACCATCGCCGAGGGACGGGCTGACATGTATCGCCTGGGAAGCCGCTGGGATCCGGCGGACTCCATCGTGATCCGCACCGAATTCGTCTCCTCCGGGACGGTGGACTACCGGATGCCGGAGATGCGCCGCCGGGCCGATGGACAGGGCTTCGAGCCCACCGGAGAGATCCTGGAGCTCCACGTCCCCTTCGTGGACAGCGCCGTCTCCATCCTTTCCCGGGTCCGGCCAGTGGGATACCTCATCGAACCCCACCGGGGCGACCTGGCGGAGCAGCTCCTCCGCCACGGGCTCCAGGTGGAGCGGGTCTCCGAACCCATCCGCATGCAGGTGGAGGGCTTCCGGGTGGACTCTGTGGAGGTGGCCTCCTCCACCGCCGAGGGCTACTACGAGCGCACCGTTTGGACCACGACGGTGGAACGGGAGGTGGAACTCCCCCTGGGGGCCTACCTGGTACGGTCCACCCAGCCCATGGCGGCCCTGGCCTTCTCCCTCCTGGAACCGGAGGATGTGGACTCCTTCGCCAGCGAGGGGCAGTTCGCCGCGGAGAAGAGTGTGGGCGGATTCCTGCCGGTGCATCGGCTGCGTGAACTCCCCGAGGGGACCCCGATTCTCCTGAGACACTGACGGACGGGACGAGACCGGGATGTCTCCGGCCCGGAGGAGGCCTTCCGGCCTGAGGCGCATTCCGACCCGATTCCTGCTCCTGGCCCTGCTCCTGGGGATCCCCGGGCTCCAGGGGTGCCAGCCCCCCGACACCGCCCGGGGATGGGAGTGCATCGCTCCCGCCAACCCGGGCGGTGGGTGGGACCTCACCTGCCGGACCGCCGCCCGGGCCCTGGGAGAGCTGGGGCTGGCTCCGGGGATGATGCGGGTCAGCAACATGCCCGGAGCGGGAGGCGGGATCGCCTATGCCCACACGGTGAGTCAGCGGACGGGTGACGAAAACGTCCTGGTGGCGGCCAGCCCCGCCACCATCCTCCGCCTGGCCCAGGGGCAATTCGCCCACCTCACCGAGGAGGAGGTCCGCTGGGTGGGAGCGGTGGCCACCGACTACGGGATCCTGGCGGTCCAGCCCGGGGCGCCATGGGAAACGCTGGAGGAGCTCCTGGACCAGTGGCGCCGGGACCCCGCCTCCATCGTGGTGAGCGGCGGAAGCGCGGTGGGGGGACAGGACCACATGAAGGTGCTCCTCCTGGCGGATCGGGCGGGGATCGATCCCCTTCGCGTCCGCTATGTCCCCTTCGACGGTGGGGGTGAGGCCATGACCGCGCTCCTGGGGGGCTTCGTGAACGTCTTCTCCGGGGACGTGACCCAGGGACAGGCACAGCTCGAAGCCGGGAACATCCGGGTCCTCACCGTCATGGCCGAGGACCGGGTGGGAGGGGAGATGGCCCAGGTGCCCACCGCCCGTGAACTGGGCTATCCGGTGGAGTGGGTGACCTGGAGGGGATTCTATGCCCCGGCGGGGATCTCCGACGACGCCTACCACCGGTGGGTGGAGGTCCTGGACCAGTTGGCCCACTCCGACGAATGGGCCACGGTCCGGGCCCAGGCCCGACTCGACGCCTACTTCCTGGCCGGAGAGCCCTTCGAGAGCTTCGTTCGGGAGCAGGT
>REED01000153.1 GCA_007695225.1 Gemmatimonadales bacterium | reverse complement strand
CCCGAAAGGACACGCTGCCGCACGGTCCCGCGGGACCGCCGTCCGCGGGACCGCCGTCCGCGGGACCGCCCTCCGCCTGTGACTGCGGCGGCCGCTCCGCACCCCTCATGGGGACCCGGGCGGAGCGTTACCAGGTCTTCCTCTACCTGGACCCGGAGGCCTTGGCCCGGGAGGGGGATCCCGCCCACACCCACCTGGAGGACGGCACACGACTCACCGCCGACACCGCGCGGCGACTCACCTGTGACGGGGCCATCGTGCCGGTGTTGGCGGGTGGGAATGGCAAGGAAGACTCCATCCTGAATTTGGGCCGCAGGACCCGGACGATCCCCCCCGCCATCCGCCGGGCTCTCCGGCTCCGGGACGGCGGGTGCCGGTTTCCGGGTTGCGGCCTCCGGTTCGCCGAGGGACACCACATCCGCCACTGGTCCATGGGCGGACCCACCTCGCTGGAGAACCTGGTCTTGCTCTGCAGGGTCCATCACCGGGCCGTCCACGAGGACGGGTTCCGGGTGGAGCGGCGCAGGGACGGGGAGATCGTCTTCTTCTCGCCCGAGGGCTGGCCCCTGGGCAAGGGGCTGCCCCGGGTGGACATCGAACCCGGAGACCCGGCGGTGGAGCTCATCCGGCAGAACCGGCGGCGCGGCATCCGCCCCCGGTGGGACGAGGCCAGCGCCGACTACGCCCGGGAAGCCCACATCCCCGACCAGCTCCTCTTTCGCGCCTGGGAGGCCGTGGAGGCGGGATAGGTCAGGAGGCGGGATGGGCCAAGAGGCGGGATAGTTCAGGCGGCGGGATAGTTCAGGACCGCGATGCGGTTTTCATCCGTTCCTTCGCTTCCCGCAAAGAACCGGGTCGGCGCGCGGCGGCACCAAATGCGGGGCCACGCGCCGCACCTCGAGGTGAACGTAAGCCTCAGCTTGCCTGGTCGCATGGAGCGGAGCATCGCCGCCATCGAGGAGAATCGCCGTTATCGAGAAGGCCCCGTTCCACATGGATGCGCAGAAGCGGGCGATCCTGTACCCTAACGCGACTCCGTTCCTTCGCCTCTCGGGGGAGGATGTGGCGCAGTATCATGGCGGAAGGGTATACGGGCACCCTTTCAGCCCGGCGGCAGCCCGGCAGGAGTCCGGCGGCAGTCCGGCGGCAGCGCGGCCGCAGCCCGGCGGCTCGGCCACGCGCATCGGCCACGCGCATCGCCCCGTCCAGTCCATCCGGACCGCGCTGACGGATCGGTCACCCCATCGGTCTCCGCATCGCTAACGTACATCCACGAACCCATGCCTCAAGACCTCCGCAGGATCCTCGTCCCCTTCGCGTTCCTCGGCGGGGTGGCGGCTGTGATCCTCATGCTCGATGCGAACCTGGCGGGTCGCGCCACGTCCACCCTCGAAGAGGCTCGTTCAGCCCTGGCGGCGCCCCCGACAGGATCTCTTGCAGCAGAGAGTTCCGCGTACCGGATGACCGGGGTGGCCGCAGACCTCTGCAGCGCCCTCACCGGCACGGTCCGGGGCGGATGGATGCTGCCCCGCACGCGGCGGGTGATGCGGGACAACCCGTTCGAGGTCCGGGTCGAGGGCGAGGGCGAGCGTTGCCGACGGGGTTTCTCGAACCATGCTCTCCACTTCACCCACCGGGACGCCTGAGGCGCGGCGGCACGAGCCACCCTTTCTCGCTCCCGTTTCTCCACGGTACCGGCTCACCGGTCTCCCCACCCCCACCCTTTCTCCCGCAGCCTGCACAGCCTGAAGCCCCGTTCCGCCTTGCCTTCCTTTCCCCGCAAGGCCCTGCCTCAGGAGGCCCTCCCTCCCCTGGCCGGCCCCATGGGGAAGGGCCGGAACGCCACGGAGAGAACCCCCCACTGGAGGAGCGTGAGGAGCACCCCCACCTGGTCCGTGCCCCCGTGGGGCTCGCCGGAGGCCAGGAGGAGGAGCTGCACCGGAAGGAGGAGGAGGGCGAAGGCCACGAGCCGGGTGTTCCGGGGCGACCAGGGGGGAATCCCGGAGGGTACCCGGCCGGGGACCCACGTCCCGGCATCCCGCCGGAACTCCCGGAGCGCCCACCCCAGGGCCAGGAGGGCGAAGGCGCCGAAGAGGGCCGAAGCGCCCCACCCCAGGTTCACATCCACCCCCAGCGTGTCCCCCTGGAAGCGGAAGCCGTCGGGGTCCCGGAGGGTCGCCCGGAGGATGAGGGCCGCGAGGCCACCATGCCATCCCACCAGGAGGAGGTGCACCGGGAAGCGCCCTCCCCGCCACCCGAGCCAGAGGGTGACCAGGGCCAACGCCGAGGCGGTGGCGGGAAACCAGTAATCTCCCCCGGTCCCGCTCCCCCCGAGGCCCATGAAGCCCCAGGTGTAGGTGGATCCGTCCATGAGCCCCCGGATGGCGGGGAGCCAGAGGATGAGGGTGGTGAGGGCGGTCCACGCCAGGAGGAGGGAGAGGGTCCGGCCCGGACGCCAGGGATCCGTGACCGGGGAGTCCAGACCGGGGCGGGGACGAGGGGCGGCGAGGGACATGGGTGCATCTCCAGGGTCGGGGTCAGGGCGTCCCCCCCGCAGAGGGAGGGTCGGGGGGAGGTCCGCCTTCGGCCGTCCCTTCCGGTGGTTCGTCCCTCCCTACGTTCCCCTTCTCCCAGAGGATTCACCGCCAGGCCAGGGGGACCATCGCTTCCATCTCCCCGCTTGACCGACGGACTCGGAGGGGCCCACCACCCACCGTCGCCAGGAGCTTCGCCTCACACCCCTCGACCTGCTCGAGCGACTGGCGCCCGCCCCATCACCTGGTGGGACTCGCCCTCCTCGCCGCGGGGATCTTCCTCTTTCGGGGCGGGAAGCGCCCTCGGGGCCCCCGTCGCGTCAGCCCTCAGGGGCATCTGAGGCATCTGAGCCTGCGGGGACTTCGAGCTTCTCAACGTGCAGGTGCACCGTCCGGGTGGGGAAGGCAAATCCCACCTCCATCTCCTCGAGACGGCGGTAGAGCTCGAGGTTGATCTCCTGCTGGGCATCCATGTAGCTGTTGAAGTCGGGAACGAGCATGTGGTACACCACCTCGAACTCCAGCGCCGAGTCGGCGAACTCGGCGAAGTGGGCCCGATCGAAGCGGGTGTTTTCAACGCCGCGGACGATCTCGTCCACGATCCCGGGGATCCTCCTCAGGCGCTCGTAGCCCGTGTCGTACTGGACACCGAATCGGAACACGATGCGGCGCTCGTCCATCCGCTTGAAGTTCCGGACCCGGGAATTCAGGAGATCCGAGTTGGAGAAGATGAGCTGCTCTCCGGAGAGGGCTCGGACCCGAGTCGTCTTGAGCCCGACGTGCTCCACGGTGCCCAGCTGCTCGCCCACGATGATGAAATCCCCGATCACGAAGGGGCGGTCGAAGATGATGGAGAGGGAGGCAAAGAGGTCTCCCAGGATGTTCTGCACCGCCAGGGCGATGGCGATCCCCCCCACTCCGAGCCCCGCCAGCGCCGGTCCGATCTCGAATCCCAGGGCGGCAAGGGCGGTGAGGAGGACGATGGTCCACACCGCGACCCGCCCCAGGAACCCCATGGCCCCCACGGCGGTGGCGACGCCAGGGTCTTCCTCCACCTGGCGAAGTCGGTATCGCTCCAGCACCCAGGTGACCCCGCGGGACGCCCAGAGGGCCCCCTGGATCAGGATCGCCACCTGGACAAGCATCCACATCCGCCCGGCCCACGCCGGGCTCAGGGTGAGGGAGGCAATCCACAAGGCCAGTACAAAGACCATCAGCCCCTTCGTCTCCCGAAGCAGGGAGGCGGCCAGTTCATCCAACCGTCCAGGCGTCCGCAGGGCCATCTTCTCCAGCCGGCCCGCCAGGAGGGAGATGAGGAGCCGGAGGAGGGGGTGCGCCACCGTAAGGACGGCGGCCGCCACCGCCCAGTTCAGGAGGGAGCTTCCCAGCAACTCGAACTCCAGGAAGCGCAGGGCTGGAGGGAGTTCGATGAGTTCACTCAGGAGGAAGGTGACCGCTTCCTCCTCGTCGGGGGTCTGAAGCCGGATCATGGATGGGGGGTCATCGGGAACGGGACGGGAACAGGAGGGGGACGGGAGGGGGACGGGGCGGGACGACCCGATAACGACCCGAGTGTTCCCCGAACCGGGGTTGGAGATGCCACCCGAGGCGATCCAGCCAACCCGCCCAACTCGTTGCCCTTGCCGGGAACCATCCTTCAGGTACTGGGCCGCGGGACGGTCGGATGGCCACGGCACCCGAGTTCATCGAATGGATGACCTGTCCGGCCCGGGTAGCCGTGGGTTGGCGTTGACGATCCATCGTTACCAACCCGAAGAGGTGCGCCCCCGGTCACCTGGAAACCCTGGCCGATGCGCCCCCTTCCTGACGCCACAGCCCCAGGGAACACGGGCCAGAGGTGGCCCGAAATGAAAAGCCCCACCTGCACCGAAATGCAGGTGGGGCTCGGGTCTTTCTGGATAGTGGAGCCAATCGGGATCGAACCGATGACCTCCTGCTTGCAAAGCAGGCGCTCTCCCAACTGAGCTATGGCCCCTTGCTTCGTCTGAGACGGGTCCTCTCCGGGCTATCGCCCCGCAGCCCCCCCCTCTGACGGCATCAAATCTATCATCCCTCCGGCTCCTCGACCATCCGGGCGATGAGAATCTCAAGAAGGCCGGTGGAGCGACACTCGGCCCGCCCGGCGGTGCCCCCGGTCCGACGGGCGCTTCCCGAAACCTCGGTTCGGAGTTGGGCGGTTCCCCCGCTTGCTGTCCCTACCGTGGTCACGACCCGAGCGTCAATCGGCGCCTGGTCGGCCAGGGGACGCATGAGACCGGGATCGGTCCCGCAGTCGAAGAAGTCGCTCAAACGGCGACTCAGGAACTGCCCCGAGAACCGCTGCTGTGCCGCACCCAGTTGGCGGCGGGAATCCACCCGGGTGTCCACGTCGAACCCCAGGGCTCGATAGACGCCGGGGAGTGCGCGCCACGCTTCCCCGGGGGTCCGGTCCACGGGCTGGTCCAGTCGCATCTCGGGAGACCGCTCCAGGGCATAGCTGACCCCGTCGCCAGTGAGGACCGTGATGGTGGAACCGCCATCCGCCGTTCCCCCCGCTCCCGCAGCGCACCCCACCAGGACCCCCACCCCCACGAGTGCCGTGAGGGGAGCTCGACCTCTACCGCCCACTCGGTCGCCCACTCGGTCGCCCACCCTTCCGCCCAGTCGGCCACCCGGCCGCACGGGGCGTCGTCGAGGGAGGGGACGCTTCCACCGTTCCTGGCACTGGCCGTTCATCACTTCCTCCCCAGGACGAATCTCAGGTTCGAGGTGCGCTCCGCGAGGCGTCGCATGAACCATGGATACCAGTGGGCGCCGTAGGAGATGAGAACGCGGAAGGGGATGTCCCGCCGGACCAGGGCGTCCCATGCGTCCTCCTGGATGCCATACAGCATCTGGACCGAAAGGGGTCCGGATTCGGGCGGGCTATTCCCCGCGGGACCCAGCCCCAGTCGCTCCAGGAGTCCCAGGTCATGGGTGCCCAGCACATGCCTGAGCCCTGGTTCGGTCAGGGGCTCCCGGGCCAGCCGCTCGGGCAGGACCAGGAAGGCCCCGTCCACCGCCGCCCGATCCTGGAGGGCGTGGGCGGCCGACGCCCGATACGCGCCCTTCACCAGTCGGATCCGGCCTGCTGCGGCAAGGACTTCCTCCAGGTCCATGGGGGTCCGGTGGAGATACGCCTGGAGACAGATCCCCACCCGGGGACCGGCGCGGAGAAGCAGACGGCGGTAGAGATCCAGGGTCCGATCCACGTAGGTGGCGTCCTCCATGTCGAGCCAGAGGGGGACCTGGGCCCCCATGGCATCTTCGATTCCTCCCCGGGAAGGAATCGGCGCACCGCCCGGCGAACCAGGGACCGTTTGCGGGCCTGGGATTCCAGGAACCGACTCCGGGAGGCGCGGAGGAGGAGTGCACGCAGCATGGAAGACCTTCCTTTCGGGGGGGGATTGGATATCTTTCAGCGCTCCCCACATCAGGGGAGATGACCTGCGGGACAAGGGGTTTCGCGGAAGCATCCGCACCCCTCCAAGCCGCAGCGGGGGCCTCGGTGAAACCCGGGGCGCCCCACCCTCGTAAGGGGAGTCGAGGGAAGGCCAACGAGCCTCCTCCTCCCTGAACTACACATAGATCGAAGAAAAAGGAATCAATCATGCGTATGCTTACTTCTCGCAGCTCCCGGTTCACCCGGAGCTTCAACTATACGATGCCTGAGTACCGTCCCGCCGCACCCCGGGGTGTGAAGAGCCGGATTTCCGTGGTCGCCCCCATGGGGAACGAGCGGACCTCCGATAACCGGGGAACGCCGAGCGACCGGCGCAGCTGAGCCGGTCCCGCGGAGCAGTTTGGAAGGGCCCGAAGCCACCTGGCTTCGGGCCCTTCTGCCATCCGGGAATTTGACGGGTCCAGCGGACCCCGACCATTCTCAGGCGGGAGCTCCCTCGCCACGCCTCTTGGAGCGAAATGGAAGGACAGGGCCATCAACTCCGGATTCTGGGGCCGCCGCGGATCCTCGTCGAAGACGGAACCCCGGTGGATCTGGCCATCGGGAAACCCCTGGCCCTCCTCACCTATCTCCACCTGTCCGGAGCTGCGGTCCCACGGGACGACCTGGGTGCCCTCCTCTGGCCCGACTCCCCCCGGGACCGCGCCCGGGGCTCGCTTCGCCACGCCCTCTGGACTCTCCGCCGGACCCTGGGCGAAGGTCTGTTCACCGGAGAGGATCCGGTGGCGGTGGCCCCTGGACGCATCACCTCCGACCTCGAAGCGCTCCGGGACCGACTCGCCTCCGGTGACGTCGAGGGCGCCCGGGACCTCTGGAAGGGGCCCCCTTTCCAGGCCTTCCGGATCCCCGATGCCCCCGAGTGGGGGCGCTGGGCGGAAGACATTCGCCTGGAGCTGGAAGAGCGATACGCCGCCGGCCTCTCTTCCCTGGGGCGACGGCACTGGGAACAGGGACGCCCGGAGGACGGAGTGGCCTGGTTCCGGGAAGCGGTGGCCATCCAGCCCCACCGCCTTCGTCACCACCTGGACCTGGTCGAGAGCCTCATTGACCTCCGGAGGTTCGACGAGGCTGGAAAGGCCCTGTCGGAGGCCCGCCGGTTCTGCGACTCCACGGCCCAGCAGCGGACGCTGGAGGAGGTGGAACGGCGGCTCCTGACCTTGCGGCGCGGCGCCCGGGGAGGGGAACGGAATGGAGACCCCCTTCGGTTCGCCTTCGTCGGAAGGACCCAGGAGTTCACGGCACTCCTCCGGAACTGGCGACAGGCCCAGAGCGGTCGGAGCCAGGTGGGGCTGATCACCGGGGAGCCGGGGATCGGAAAGACCCGCATCTCCGAAGAGGTGGGGCTCGTGGTCACCGCGGAGGGGGGCCGCGTCGTCCATGTGAAGGCAGAGGACTCGGAGCGCCCCATCGAATGGGGAATCGTGGCGGAGGTGGTGCAGCGCCTCCTGAAGCTCTCCGGCGCCGCCGGCATCAGTCGGGCCTCCGACGATGTGCTCCATACCCTCCTTCCCAGCCTGGCCCTCCCGGACCCCACCGAGGAGGGCCCCACCGAGAAGGACCCCATCACCCGCTCCGGACCCTTCCGGCCACCTCGGACCCGTCCGTCCGCAGCCCTCACCGATGCCCTGGCGGACCTGATCCACGCGGTGGCCGAAGACGCGCCCCTCCTGGTCATCCTGGATGACCTCCACTGGGCCGACACCGAGAGCCGGGCCGTCCTGGCCCGGGTCGCCACCCATCTCCGGGAGGCCTCGGTTTTCCTCCTCTTCACGTGTCGGAGTGAAGGGGATGATCCCAGGGTCCAGAAGACGCTGACCCTGCTGGCGGAGGCGCCGGGGACGCTCAGCCTCGAACTGGCCCCCTGGTCCCGGGAGGAACTGACGGAGCTGCTGGGCCTCCTGGTGGAGTTCACCGCGTCTCCGGAGGCGGACCGGGTCATCCGGAGGATCCATCGGGCGAGTCGGGGAAACCCACTCTTCGTCATGGAGCTCCTCAAGGTCTTTCACGAAGAGGGGTACCTGGAGGAGAAGGAGGGGCGATGGACCTTACGGCCCCAGCGCATTCCCCCGGACTTCCCCCTCCCGGAGAGCCTCCGGGGGCTGGTGGACCGACAGCTCGCCCAACTCTCCGACGAGGGAACCCTGGTGGCGGCCCACCTGGCCCGGATCGGCCACCCCGCCTCCGCGCGGACGCTGGCCGCCCGAACCGGGCTGGGTTCCTCTGCTGTGACCCACGGCATCGGTGAACTCCTCCAGCGACGGATGATCCGCTGGGAGGATGGCGAGAGCCTGGGGTTCACCCACGACGAGATCCGGGAGGCGGTGGCTCGCCGCTTCCAACTCCAGCCCGACGCCGGGGACGCCACATGGATCGGGTGGCCTCCCAGCCCCGGGGTCCTGACGGGAGGCGTGGCGCTTCTTCTTCTCGTCCTTGCCGCCCTGACGATGCAGCGACCCGCTTCTCCCCCGCCCCCGCCCTTCGGCGCCGGAGAGATCCGGGTCCATGCCGGTGACCGGATCCTCGCCTTCGAACTCCGGGGCGCCACCGCGGACGGACTTCATCCACTGGAGACCTCAGGTCTCCTGAGGCGTGCGTCCGAACGGGACCTCGCCGAGAGGGGGCCGCAGCGGGTTTCTGAAGCCGGGTCCGAGGGTCCCCTTGCCGCAACCCTGGACCGGGTGGGCCCCTGGCAGCTCCAGGCCCATGCCGGGCCCTGGGGGGGGCGCACCGAGCTCGTGCTGGCCAGCGCACCTGGAAGGATGAAGGCTCAGGATGACGGAACCGGCGTCCCCGCCGGGGAACGGGTGGTCCGGGTCACGGATCGGAGGATCCAGTTCGCCGCCTTCTCTCCCTCCATGACCCGGATCGCCCTGGGTCTCATGGGACGGCCCGACTCGCTGGAGGTCCTGACCGTGGGCGGGGAGCCCCGAGGCGGACTCTCGGTCCCGTCCCTTCTTGGTGCCGCGTGGTGCGGAGAGGATGAGCTCGCCCTTTCCATCCGGTCCGAAGGAGCGGTGAGTGTGGGATTCTGGTCCCCCGGCGCCGCTGAACTCCGCACAGCGGACCTGGGGGGGGTGGCTCCCGGCGGCTCCCTGGCCTGCTCCCCCGACGGCTCCGCCCTCGTCGTCCAGGGCGTCATGGACGGAGGGGTGGGCCTCCATCTCCACCTTCGGGACGGGGAGACCCTTGCCCTCCACCTCCCCGAAGGGGTGATACCCCACGGGGTGGAGTGGGAAGCTCCGCGACGGGATCCGGTGCCGGAACGACTCCGGGTCGCCGGGGCGCGGACTCTGAGCGTTCCGTGGGGAGAGACGGTGAAGCTGAAGGCCGTTCTGGAGGGGACCCAGGAGAGCCCCCCCCCCGATGGGGTGCGCTGGATGGCTCGCGACGCTCGGGCCGTCCGGATCAGCGAGGAGGGCCTCCTTCTGGGCATGGAAGAAGGTTCGACGTGGGTGGTGGCGGAGTGGGAGGGGTGGCTCAGGGACAGCATCCATGTGGAGGTCCGAGGCGCCGCTCACCCCGAGGCCCTCTTCCTTGAGGCCTTCGCGGATCCCGCCCTCCCGAGGTGGGTCCCTTCCGGTGGAAGGGAGCCCGACATGGACGAGGAATGGATGGGAGAGGAGTGGGAAGTCGTCGCAGGAGGGGTTCTGCGTCTGGCCGGCCAGGGGAGGGGTGAGGACCTCCAGGGGGAGGAGCCGGGAAGGGGGAGCGCCGCCCCCCTTGAGTTGGTGATGAACGAGGGCGTGTGGCTTCCCGAGGGCGGCACCCTGGAGGTGGAGATCCGCCTCCCCCTCCACCACCAGGAGGGACAACAGGTGGAGATCTGCCTGGAATCCTGGCTCGCCCGAGGGACGTCCCTCCCTTCGGACCTCCCTTTGGAACTCCCCCTGGAACTCCCCCTGGAACTCCCCCTGGACCCGGCCATCCAGCCCCCCGCTTTTTCTGGAGCCTGCCTCGCCTACCCGGCCGCCTCCGGGCCCCGATGGGACCCCAGGGAGGTGGTTCTTCGCGCTCACTCCCCCTTCCCCGGAACGTTCCAGGCGGTTCCCGAACACCTGCCATCCCACGAATGGGTGCCCTTCGCCCTCCGAATCCAGACCGACGGCAGTGTGGCGGGCTTCGTGGGATGGGAAGGGACCCGGATCGACTCACCTGTGAAGCTCCGGGATGCCGAGCAGGGCCCTTGGCGCATCCGGATTCGCGGAAGGGCCGACGGCACGGCACTGGAGATCCGCAACCTCTCCCTCTGGTCGGGGAGTGGCCCCCGTCCCTGAAGGGTGGCGGGGGACAGCAACGGAGGCTGGAACCGGAGTAGGAAGGGTGTCCGGTGCGCGACCAGCTCGAAGGGATGACGAAGGCAGGACGTCAGGTTCGGTCGGCTGGAGGGGCAGCGATCTTCAGGAGGGACGGGTACTGTTCGTCGCCTGAGCCGACCAGGGGTGGGAAAGGTTCACCCAAACAAGGTCAAGGCCGATCGCGCACCGGATGAGGATGCTGTTTGGCGGGCACATTGGTCCTCCGGCGTTAATGGAGCGTTAAACACCATGGGGTGCGGCCTTTCTCCGCGATCCAGATCCTGACGCATTCCATTCGTTATGCGACATTGAGGACCTTACAGTCTCTTGACGCACCAACGGTTGCGGTTGCCCGCAGCCGGTCACCCCGGCATCTTCCCGGCTCGGCGTCGGGTCGCACCCGGGCGCCCCCCCGAACCTCCATTGGACCTGCACTCCGCTTGCCCCTCAGCCCCCTCCCCTCCCCCATGTCTTCGCCTCCTTGCCGGAGCCGTGTCTTCCAACTTCTCCTGGTTCTCTGCCTCCCCTTCACGGTCCAGGGATGCGGCGAGGAGCCCATTTCCCTCCAGGTGGGTCCGGTGGGCTTCCCCGAATCGGAGCTCCTGGGGTTGGGGAGTGCACAGCGGGAGCAACTGGCCCTCATCGCGGTGGTGGGACTCGCCGTGGCCGAAGGGGACGAGTTGGGGCTGGGAGGTCCCGTTCTGGAGCATCGCCGGGCCCTGCGCATGGGAGATCGGCTTCGTGAGGAATTCCTCCTGGAAGCCGCAGGTGTCACTGAGGCTGAGCTGGAGGCGCGCTATCTCACCGATCCCGACCACGAACTGGTGGTGCGTCACCTGGTGGTCCTCTCCGAGCGCTTCCGCCCCGAGGTGGAGCGGGAACGGGCTCGTGCCCGGGCGTCCGCCGCCCTGGATCGCATCGAGGCGGGGGAGCCCTTCGAGTCGGTGGTCGCCGAGGTCTCCGAGGAGCCCGGTGCCGCCCGGCGGGAGGGCCTTCTCCAGCCCGGACGGGAAGGAACCTGGGTATCGGAGTTCTGGGAGGCCGCCCAGGCGCTGGCCGAGGGGGAGGTGAGCCCTGTCGTGGAGACGGAATACGGATTCCACGTACTCCGCCTTGAGGAGCGTCGCATCCTTCCCTTCGAAGAGGCACGAGATCGGGTGGTGGGTGAGGTGGCCCGCTTCCTGGGAGGAGGGGAGGCATGGGAGGCCTGGCTGCAGGAGCGGCGAGGAGAGGTGGCCATGGACGCCGGGGCTGTCCGGGAGTTCGACCCAAGGACCCCGGACGCCGGCACCGCCCTGGCCACCTGGCCGGGAGGCCGCCTGGACGCCGCCATGGCCGCCCACCGACTCCGCGGTCTTCCGCACCGGGAGTGGGACGAATTCCTCCATGGCGACGCTGCCGTCCGGGAGGATCGGATCCGGGAGCTGGCTCTTCAGGCCCTGAAAGAACAGGAGGCCCAGGTCCGAGGCATCCAGCTTCGTCCGACCACGGAGGGGGACCTGGAACGGGAGTGGGAACGAAAGGTGGCCGAGTGGGGCGTCTTCCTGGGATTCCGGTTGGGAATGACCCCGGCGGCGGTCCGGGATGCCGCCCTGGCTGGGCTTCGGGCAACCGGCCAGAACGCCCGCATCGCCCGCGGCGAACTCAGGGAGTGGGCTCCAGCCCTCGAGATCTGGGTTCCCATCCACCGGACCCAAGGGGACTGACCCCCCGTGGCCCGCCTCAGCCGCAAGCGCCGGCGGCTCCTCTTTCTCCTGGGCTTCTCCCTCTACTTCGGGACGATCTGGTTGCTCTGGGAGACCCCGGTGGTCTATCCCGTGAAGGTCTTCGTGGTCTTTCTCCACGAGATCAGTCACGCCATGGCCGCCCTGGCCACCGGCGGCTGGGTGGAGCGAATCGAACTCAGTCCGCGCCTGGGGGGAGCCTGCTACTGTCCGGGGGGCAATGCCTTCGTGACCCTCTCGGCAGGGTACCTGGGCTCCCTGGCCTGGGGAGCGGTCATCCTGGAGTCGGCCCAGAGGTCGGGGAAGAAGGCGTCTCGGGTTGTGCAGGGCCTTGGGGCCGGGGTCCTCGTCCTCACCCTCCTCTTCGTACGGGGGACCTTCGGGCTCTTCTTCGGAATTGTCTTCGGCACGGCCCTTTTCCTGGCGGCTCCGCGCCTTTCAGCGGATGCGAATCGGATCCTCCTGACCTTCCTGGGATTCACCAGCGCCCTCTACGCGATCCTGGACATCAAGGCGGACGTCCTGGACCGCCCCCATCTTCCCTCCGACGCCTACATGCTGGCCCAGCTCACCGGGATTCCGACCCTGGTCTGGGGCGTTCTATGGATCGGGATTGCCCTGGTGGTCTCCGCCGGACTCTTCGTCCGCGCCTTCCGCAACGCCTGACAACCCGGCCTCACAGGGCCGAGGGCCCGGCATCCCAAGTTCCCCTTGTCCTGACCGGGGGGGGCACAATATCTTTTCCACGTCCCTTATGGGGACTGGGCCGGGAATCAGGGGGATGGCATCATCGCCTCCGACTCGGACCGCGGGTCAGGAGCCCGCCGGAGCTACGCCCGATGTTGACCCGCAGAAAGGAGGTGATCCCTTGTTAAGTCCCAGTATTCCATCCAGTCTGGCACGGGCAGGCGGTCGCCGTATCGGCCGGTAACAGCCGTTCAGATCGCTCGCTGTTCGAGCCGCGCGCCGCGATCGCGCCAGGCTGGACGGCAGTGACGGAAACCCCCATCGGGCTTCGGCCCGGTGGGGGTCTTCCTTTTGCGCCTCGTTGAGCGTTCTCCTCAACCGCCGAACCACTCCGGTTCGTTGCCCGGCTGCCACTTGATGTTGCATCCCACCGCGGGGATCTGGGTCTCGGGGACCGGCTCTCCCTCCAGGACGGCGTCCGCCGCCTTTCGCAGATCCTCCCCCGTCACCGGGACATCGTTCCCGGGGCGACTCGCGTCGAATTGTCCCCGGTAGACCAGCTTCCGGTCCCCATCGAATAGGAAGAAGTCCGGGGTGCAACTGGCCCGATAGGCCAGCGCCACCTCCTGTGACTCGTCGAAGAGGTACGGAAAGGGATATCCCGCCTCCGCCTTTTCCCGGGCCATCTGCTCCGGACCGTCGGCGGGATACCGCTCCACATCGTTGGAGGAGATGGCCACCATCCCCAGTCCCCTGGGGATGTAGTCGCGGCCGAAGGCCGCCAGTTCGTCTCGGATGTGCTTCACAAAGGGACAGTGGTTGCAGATGAAGACCACGAGGAGTCCCGGGGCGTCCCGGAAGTCGTCCAGAGCCACCGTTCCCCCCTCGGTATCGGGAAGGGAGAAGTGGGGGGCTTCGGTTCCCAGGGGCAGCATGGTGGAGGCGGTGCGAGCCATGGAAGATCTCCTCGGGTCACTGAGATGCATGTGCGGGAATCGCTCCGGAACGTGCCCCCCGGATCTGGGGCGAAACGGGAGCGGGGGACGTCTCTCGAGCTACCCGGAGGAGTAGGCGGAGGTCCGGATCCGCCCCCCCACCCGCACCTCCCCGGTTCTCATCCGTCCGTCCCGGACTCCCCAGCTCCCGCCCCCCGGCATCGGGCCCCGGCAACGAACCCCGGATCGTACCCCGGAGGGGCGCAAAAATGAAACCGGTACGGGGCTGCGGGGTCCTGATATCCAGGGTGTTTCTCCCTCGACGCCCTTCACCCGCCGACACCCTCCACCCGCGATCGGGAACCCCACATGCGGATCGTCTCACTCGCCTGCTCCAACACTGAGATCCTGGCCGCCCTGGGCGCTGCCGACCTCCTGGTGGGGGTGGATTCGCATTCGGACCATCCCGCCGCACTCCTCCGCTCCCTCCCCAGGGTCGGGCCGGATCTGGAGATCGACGTGGATGCGGTGGCCCGGCTGGAACCGGACCTGGTCCTGGCCTCCCTCACCGTCCCGGGCCACGAGACGGTGGTGGAGGGGATGGAAGCCCGCGGGCTCCCTCTCCTGACCCTGGCCCCCCTTTCCCTGGAAGAGGTCCCGGCCAATGTCCGGACCGTGGCGAACCGGATCGGCCGTGCCGACGCAGGAGAGGCGCTGGCCCGCCGTCTCGAGAGGGCGCTGGCGCCGCCCACCTCTCCTCCCGGGCCCGAGGCTCCCTCCATCCTGGTCCAGTGGTGGCCGGGACCGGTGATTTCCCCGGGCCGACAGAGCTGGGTCCAGGGGCTCCTGGAGGCGGCGGGCGCCCGCAACCCCCTGGAGGGCGAGGAACGCCCCAGCCGCCCCCTCTCCCCCGAGGAAGTCGCCGAACTGGCCCCGGATGCCATGGTCATGTCCTGGTGTGGGGTGGCGCCGGAGCGCTATCGTCCCGATGTCCTCTACCGCAATCCGGCCTGGGCCGAAGTGCCCGCCATTCGGAACGGTCGGGTCTTCCATGTACCGGAGGCGTGGCTGGGACGGCCGGGACCCCGCCTTCTCCACGGCCTCCAGGCCCTCCGGCGGGTGGCGGAAGCCGCTCGGAACTGAACGCATCTTCCCCGACTCCCCTCCTCAACTCCCCTCAGGGGCACAATCATGCACCGTACCCTTACCGATCCCGTGCCCGCCCGCCTCCACCTCCCGAAGGAATGGACCGAGGGCTCCCCGGTCCTGGTGCTTCTCCATGGACGAGGGTCCTCGGAGGGGGACCTGCAGGGCCTCCAGGTGGTGCTTCCGACGTCGTGGGCGCTCCTCACTCCCCGCGCCCCCTTTCCCGGTCCTCCATGGGGATATGGCCCGGGGTGGGCCTGGTATCGCTACGTGGCGGAGGATCGGGTGGTTCCGGAGACGCTGGAAAAGAGCCTGGACTTCCTGGATGACCTCCTGGACAACCTCCCCGAGATCCTTGGGGGCACGCCGGGAGACCTCGTCCTGGGTGGGTTCTCCCAGGGGGGCACCACCTCCCTGGCCCACGCTCTCACCCGTCCTGGCCGCCTCAAGGGCGTGGTCACCCTCTCGGGATTCCTCCCACAGGTCCCCGTCGTGACCGACGGACTCTCCGGCGCCGGGGGACTCCCCGTGTTCTGGGGCCACGGCCAGGCGGACCCCGCCATCCCCTTTTCCCTGGGTGTCCGGGGACGGACAGCCCTCCGTGAGGCGGGCGCCGACGTGACCGAAGTCGATCATCCGGGAGGCCACACCATCACACCCCAGGAAGCCCGACTCCTTGGACAGTGGCTCACGGACCGGACGACGACGGGAGAGGACTGACGCCTGGAGACGTCAGCCCTAGAGACGTCAGCCCTGGAGACGTCAGCCCTGGGGATCCGGATCCTCGAGGACCTGGTCCACGACGCTCAGGAGGGTCTGTACCGAGAAGGGTTTCGGCAGGGTGCCATGGGCTCCGAAGAGCCTGGCGTCCACCAGCGGTCCGCCTTCGCCGTCCGGGGCGCCGGCCCCGGAGATGGCCAGGATCCGGACCTTAGGGAACCGTGCCCGCAAATCCATGATGGTCTCGATCCCCTCCTTCTTCGGCATGAGGAGATCGGTCACCACGAGGTCGGGAGCCTCCGACTCCACCAGTCGCATCCCCACAACTCCGTCCTCCGCCTCCCGGACCGTGTGCCCTCCCCGCTCCAGAATCTTTCGCATCGCGCCCCGAAGGCCCGGGTCATCATCCATCACCACGATGTTGGCCATCCCTCTCCCCTCTGATTGGAACAACCGCCGAAGACGACCTGGTGTGAGCCCCATTCAAGGCGAAGGATGCGCTCCGGATTCCGACACCGGACGTACCCGGGTCCGAATCCGGCGTCACAAGTGTTGGATTTCAGGGCGTCCGATCTCCTCCCCGCCCCCCCTCACCTCCCCGTACCCCCTCTTCTTCCCCATATCCCGTGAGCTCCACGTATCCCACCCCTTCCACCGGACGTCCCGCGGCGGTCCCGAGCACGGTGACGGCACCCTCCCAGTAGCGGAAACTCACGTTCATCTCCTGGTCCCGGACCCGGGGAAGAACCTCCAACTCCAGCGCCTCGCCCGGCACCCGGAGCCGCCACCCCGAGGGGTAGCGGGCCCCGTCCAGGGGACTGGACCACCAGTCCAGGACCTCCACCTCAACCTCCGTCGCCGTCAGGGTACGGGATGCGCCTCCCTCCTCCACCAGGATCCCGTGGTTCAGGGGATCGGAGGTACCGTCCCGTCGGCGGAGCTCGAAGAACATGAGGTCCCGCCCATCCTCGAGCTGCAGGGAGAACCAGTCCCATCCCACGTGCTCCTCGGAAAGGGCCGATGTGCTCCACTCCCGGTCCATCCACCCCGTCCCCTGCACCGCGTGGGTTCGGCCGCCCGTCTCGACGGTGCCCTCAACCTGCAGCCGGGTCCAGGAGAGGTAGTAGGAGGCATTCCCTGGCTCGGGACCCTTCTGGGATAGCCCCCGGTCCCCCTGTCCCACCGGAGGCTTGAGGGACTCCAGGCGCAACTCCACGCGGGTCCCGTCCTGTTCGGCGCTGAGCTGCATGGGGAAGGCATCGTCCTCCACGCCCCGGAGTTCCCAGTCCCCCAGCCAGATCCGGAAGGGGGCGGCCGTACCACCCGCCATTCCAGCCGCACCCCGGGCGAAGCGCTCCCCCACCACATGGGCCTCCCGAGCCACATCGGTGAGGGCGAAGTGGGCCATCCAGAGTTGGTTCGTATCCCATTCCGACGCCCGTCCGACGGGCGCCGGGGAGAGGGAGTTACGAAAGAAGGTGAGCTGGAAGCCGAAGGGGTCGCCGCGATCCGACTCCAGGTTTCCGGTGAGATACCACCACTCGGTCCGGTAGTCGGGGTGGGGGCCGTGGTCCTCAGGAAAGACGAAGGGACGGGGCTCCACTGCCCGGGCAAACCCCACCGTGTCCCCTCCCGCGATGGCCGCCACCGCGGAGAGGCTCGCCCGGACCCCCTCTTCCTCTCGGTCCCCCCACCCCAGGAGAAGCACCACCCCGGCGACGAGGAGGGCCAGGACCAACATCAACGGCAACACGATACGCATGATCGACCTCAACGCTCCTTCAGGGCTTCGGCTGGAGAGGTGCGGGACATCTTCCAGGAAGGATACAGCCCGGCCAGGAGGGCGCCGGCCAGGGCCAGAAGCACTGCCTGCACCAGGAGCCCGCCCCCCACCTCCATCTCCAGCGTCCATCCAAAGGATCGTCGGTTCACTACCTGGATCATGACCACCGCCAGGACCAACCCCATGGGGAGGGCCAGGATCCCTGCCACCATCCCCATGACGCCGGTCTGGGCGGTGACCAGTACCCAGGTCTGTCTCGGGGTCATTCCGTTGGCCCGGAGCACCCCCAGTTCTCGCACCCGCTCCAACTGCAGGGCCATGAGGGCGCTGAGGACGGCGATGAAGGCCACCACGAAGGCCAGGAGGCGAAGCACCCGGGTGACCTCGAAGGTGCGATCGAAGACCTCGAGGGAGAGGGCTCGGAGCTCCCGGTTCTCCCGGATCACCACCGGGGCCTCCACCCCCGCCGCTCCCCGGAGGGCCGCAGCCACCGTCTCCGGGTCCACCCCCTCCTCGAGGAAGATCCCCAGGGAAGTGATGGCGGGATCCGTCCACCCCCGATCATACGCCACGCGGCCGATCATGATGGTACCCAACTCGGAGCCGTAGTCCCGGAAGACGGCCAGGACCGGGAGCGCCAGCTCTCCCACCTCCGAGGGAAGACGCACCATGTCCCCGACGCCCATTCCATGGCGAAAGGCAAAGGGCTCGGAGAGGAGGACCCCTTCCCCGGCGGTGAAGCGCCGGAGCGCCTCGTCCCGATCGCCCTGGAGCACGTCCAGGGCGTCCCTTCCCCGGGGATGGAGGTCCAGCGCCACCAGTCGTGTCCAACCGTAGGCGCTCATGAACTCGGTCCCCCGGTAGGTGCTAACCCCCGCCACCCCGGGCTGGCTCCGGGCTGCCTCCACGAAGGTGAGGGGAAGCTCCCCCTCGGCCCGGGCCGAGACCACCGAGGGGGGAGACACGTACAGGTCCGCCTGGAGGGTGACGTCGAGCCACTGCACCACGCTTCCTCGGAAGGACTGGATCATGATCCCCAGGCCAACTGTGACCGCCACAGCCACCACCAGCGCTGCCATGGCAGGAGCCGTGCGGGAAAGGGAGGTCACCACTCCCCGGGCCGCCATCCCTCCGAGGATTCCCACCCCCCTGCGGAGGACGGGTCGGATCAGGGCCACCATCCCCACCGTGGCCACGGGCACCAGGAGGGCCATCCCCAGGATGATGGCGAAGAGTCCCGCGAAGGCCGCGCCAAGGGAGCGCTCGGTGAGAAGGAGAAGGAGCCCACCCACCGCCAGAAGCACTGCGCCCAGGAGAGCAAAGCGGGGGACCAGGGCCTGGACCCGGGATTCCACGGTGGAGCGGGCCAGGGCCTCCCGGGCCGAAACGGTGGTGGCCTCCCATGCCGGGGGAAGGGTGGCCAGGAGAGTGGCCACCACCCCCACCACGCCACCCCGGAGGAGGACTTCGGGAGGGAGGGCCAGGGCGTCCACGGAAACGGCGAAATAGAGGTCGTTGATGGTGCGGGTCACCAGACGCACCAGACCCCGTCCCAGGAGGATCCCCATGAGGACCCCTGCCACCGAGCCCGCCACCCCCAGGACGACGGCCTCCGTCACCACCCCCCGGAGGATCTCCCCCCGGGTGGCCCCCAGCGCCCTTAGGGTGCCGAAGAGCCGGCGCCGCTGCACCACCGAGAAGGTCATGGTGTTGTAGATGAGGAAGACGGCGAAAACGAGCCCCAGGAGCGAGAGGGCCGTCAGATTCAGGTCGAAGGCCCGGACCATCTCCTGCATGGCCCGGGTCCGGGCCCCCGCCGGCTCCACCGAAGCACCCGGGGGAAGAAGGCCCTCCACCCGGGCCAGGAGCTCCTCCTCCCGTCCCAGGGGCAGGAGGAGATCCACCCGGTCCAGGCGTCCCGTCCGGCCCAGGAGCTCCTGAGCCTCCGCCACATCCACCACCGCCAGATCCCGAAGGCCGCGCCGGCTCCAGTCATCTTGTGGATCCAGGACCCCCACCACCCGGAGTTCCCCGGTTCGGGCACCCACCCGGACGGGGAAGCGATCCCCCGCTTCCACCCCCAGCCCCTCTGCCGTCTCCCGGGAGAGGAGGACCGAACCCCGCTCCGTGAGAAGCCGGCTCCCATCCACTCCCTCTCCATCCACCCCCACCCCCCCGACCCCTGGGATCCCGGCCAGGAAGGGGCGAAAAGGAGCTTCGGAGAAGGGGTCCACGCCCAGGATATGGAGGAGCCGCTCCGGATGGTCCGGATGCACCCCGTATCCCTCCACCACAGGGGCCACGGCCTGGAGTCCCCCCTCCACGGTGAGACGGGCGGGGAGTTCGTCGGGAAGGCCCGTGGCCCCACCCATGATCTGGTGGGTAGCCCTCCCCGCCACCGTGTCCTGGGAGATCTGGAAGGCCTCCCGGGAGGACTGGATTGCCAGGTCCAACGCCACGGTGACGGCCACCCCCAGGGCCACCCCCAGTACCGTGAGGAGGAGGTGCCATGGATGCCGGGTCAGGTAGCGGAGGGAGGCTCGGAGCCGGAGCCCTCGGATGGTCTTCACCGCTCGTCAGCCCTTGGATGGGAGGGCCGCGCCCTCGGGCTGGACTCCGGTCTCGGCTCCGGTCTCGGCTCCGGCCCCGCCCCCGGTTCGGGGGCGTTCCACCAGTCGACCATCCACCAGGTCCAGGAGCCGGCCGGCCCGGGCAGCAGCCCCCTCGGAGTGGGTGACCATCACCAGCGTCGTTCCCACTTCCCCCACCAGCCGGACCAGGAGATCCAGCACCCGCTCACCGGTCCGCCGATCCAGATTCCCGGTGGGCTCATCCGCCAGGATGAGGGCCGGACGGTGCGCCACCGCCCGAGCCAGCGCCACCCGTTGCTGTTCCCCCCCGGAGAGCCGGTCAGGCCAACTGGTTCTCCGGTCCCCCAGTCCCACCTCATCGAGCAGGGCATAGGCCCGGTCCCGGTCCTCGGGGCCCGTCCGTCCCGCAAGTTCCAGGGGTAGGAGGAGGTTTTCCTCCACGGTGAGGGTGGGGATCAGGTTGAAGAACTGGAAGACGAAGCCCATCCGATCCCTCCGGAAGAGGGTACGGTCCCGCTCGCTCAGGAGGTGAAGGGCCACCCCATCCACATCCACACCCCCGGCGTCGGGGACATCGATCCCAGCGATGAGATTCAGGAGGGTGGACTTGCCGGAACCCGACGGGCCCAGGAGGGCCACAAACTCCCCATACCCCACATCCAGCTCCACCCCCTGGAGGACTTCGTGGAGCTGCTCTCCCTCTCGGAAGGATCGCCGGAGTCCCTCTAGACGCAGGGCCGAGGGCTGCGGTGCTGCGGACCCGTCGGGCGGTGGGGCGGGCCCCTGGGAGGAAACGGCTTCGCCGTATTGCATGGGACTCGGGGGGCAAGAAGAAGAGGGCGATGGGCACCCGGGTACCCACCGCCCTCTCGGGAGTTCACCGGCTACCGAGCGGTTTTCTCAGGTGAGCCCAAGCTGCTGCGGCAGGGTGACGAGCCCCTTCACCCGGAAGGTCCGCTCCCCCCGGGGAAGCTGCACGGTGACCTCCGATCCCTCCTTCGCACCCAGGAGTCCCGAACCGATGGGAGAGGCCATGGAGACCTGCCCCGCATCGAGGTCCATGAAGTCCCCGGCCACCAGGGTGAAGGTCATCTCCTCATCCAGCTCGGTGTCCAGAATGGTCACCTTGGACCCGAAGCCGACCCGATCCGCGGGCATGGCCTTCACATCGATCTTGGAGAGCTCCGACATCCGCTTGGCGAGGTGTCCAATCCGGGCCTGGATGAACTGCTGGCGCTCCAGCGCGGACTTGTATTCCGCGTTCTCCCGAAGGTCGCCCAGCTCCACTGCGGTAGCGATCCGCTCAGGCAGCTCCACGTTCAGCTCGTGGGTGAGCGTCTCGATCTCCGTTTCCAGTCTTTCCTTGATCTCGTCAAGCATTGGTCCCCTCACCCCGCTGGAGGCCGATGAAAAAAGGCCCAAGGGCCCACGCCTCCCACCTCTGAAATGGCGAGTGAATGGGCCCCAGGAACCGCAGTTTGTCCCGGGCCTGGTCCGGCACCCGGGCTTTTCCTATAAGGGAATGTACTACTATGGCGAGCCAAAGGGGAGGGTCGGCGGGGCGATGCTCCCCCTCCGGCAACCGTTTCGGGAGGGGTGCCGCGACGGGCATGGTTCCAGAGGGTTGACGCGCTGGGACGATGATTTGATATTGTTTTATCGTTAAGCGGAGGCACCGGCCGGCGACCCCGTCCCTTGTTTCCTCCCATCTGCCGTCTGGCCCCGCCTGGCCACGTCTGGCCCCGCCTTGGCCACGTTTGGCCCATGTGCTTCCTCGCCCATGTGCCGCCTGGCTCCCGGCGCACCGTCAGAGGCGGCTTCGTCCTCCCGAAGGCCTTCATTCCATGTTCCGCCAACTCGTCCCGCACCCCTGGGGGTGGGCCTCCCTGGCCCCGGCCCTCTGTGCCCTGCATTGCGCTTCCGCTCCCCTCCTGATCCTGTTGGCCCCCGCGGTGGTGGAGAACCCCGCAGTGGAATTCGGCATGCTTGGAGTGACGGTGGTGGTGGCGGTCGCCGCCCTTTTCCTGGGCGTGCGTCGCCATGGTAGTCCTCGTCCCATCGTGCCGGTTCTGGTGGGCATCCTGGCGTGGTGGGCGTCCCTTTCCCATGTTTTCCATCCCGTTTCGGAAGAGTTGACCACCGCACTGGCTGCCATGGTGGTGGCGGGAGGACTCATCTGGAACGCGCGACTCCACTGCACCGTCGCTGATTCGTGCGGTTCGGCTTGCACCAGTTGCGAGGAAGAGGCGAAGCACAACCATGCTGCAGAAGGGACCCTGGTGGCCGACCTTGGCGCCCGGGAAGCACTCCGGGTAGCCGACATCGACCCCTCTCCAGCCATCCGGTCCTGATCCCGGAGGCCGAGAAGGCCGTTGAAGAAATAGGGGGGCCACCGGGAAGGGGTCTTGCGCGTCCTGGTCGAGGCGGGTCGCTGAAAGCGATGCGGTAGCATCGGTGAAGCGGCCCAACGAAGATCCAGGGCCGCAACCCCCCTTCCCCCCTTGGGTTGGGGCGGCAGGGGCCCGCCTCGGTCGTTGGCCCGCCTCGACGTAGCTAGCGCTATGCCTTCGACGGGCCGCCTACGTAGCGGGCCCCTGGCGCTCCCAACGGCGGCCCCCCTATTTCTTCAACGGCCTTCTGGCGACCCTCTGCCCAACCCAGGAACTGATGCAACGCGAGACACGACAACGGAAAGCGATCCGACGGGCCCTCACCGAGGCTGGGCATCCCCTGAGCCCCAAGGAGATCCACGAGGCCGCGGGAGCCCTCGTGGAGGGATTGGGGATCGCCACCGTCTACCGGAATGTGAACGCCCTTCTGGAAGAGGGGTGGCTGGTGGCGGTGGAACTTCCCGGCGAGGCGCCCCGCTACGAGCGCGCCGGGAAGGAGCATCACCACCACTTCCATTGTCGGAAGTGCGACCGGGTCTATGAGGTGGAAGGGTGCCCCGGAAACATCACCGCCGTGACACCGGCGGGATTCCAGTTGGAGCGCCACGAGTTCGTGCTCTACGGACTCTGCCTGAGCTGTGCGGCCTGACCCACAGCATTAGACGGCCGTTGAAGAAGTAGAGGGGCCACCGTTGGGAGCGCCCTGTCCTTTTTGAAGGCTCTCTCCTTCAAGGGCCCGCTACCCCTCTCCGAAGGATCGCGCCAGGGCTTCGATACGCGCCATTCGCTCTTCCAGGGCGTCACGGGTCGGGGCGCTGAGATTCACATGCCCCACCTTCCGCCCCCGGCGGGGGGTCTTGTCATAGAGATGAAGTCGGGCTCCCGGACAGGCGAGGATCTGTTCTACGGGGGGAATCCCTCCAATGAGGTTCACCATCCCGGCCCAACCGTCCCGAATCCCCGTGGAGCCCAGGGGAAGCCCCAGGATGGCCCGGATGTGATTCTCGAACTGACCGGTCTCCGCCCCATCCTGACTCCAATGCCCCGAGTTGTGGACCCGGGGTGCCATCTCGTTGGCAACCAGCCCCTCCTCGGTCTCGAAGAACTCCACCGCCAGGACCCCCACATACTCCAGGTGGTCCATGAGCCTGCCCACATGGGCCTCTGCGGCCTGCGTTACCTCCCGGGACTCCAGCGCCGGCACCCGGCTAACCCGGAGGATCCCTCCCTGGTGCCGGTTCTCGACCAGGGGCCAGACCCGGGTTTCGCCCGTGGTGGATCGGACCATGAGGCAGGAAAGCTCCCGACGGAAGGGGACGAAGGCCTCCAGGATCAGGGGCCTCCCACCCAGTCGCTCCCAGGCCGGGTCGAGGTCCTCCGTCGATCGGAGCACCGCCTGCCCCTTCCCGTCATAGCCCAGCCGGCGAGTCTTGAGAACGGCAGGGAGTCCCACCTCCGAGACGGCGCTCGCCAATCCGGACTGATCATCCACCCGACGGCAGGGGGCCACCGGGATCCCCAGGGCCCGAAAGGTCTCCTTCTCATGCCAACGGTCCTGGGCCACATCCAGTGCCTGGGGCGCCGGATGCACCGACACCCGGCTTGCCAGCTCCCGCGCGGCTACGACGGGGACGTTCTCGAACTCATACGTCACCACGTCGAGCCCCGAAGCGAAGCGCTCCAGGGCCTCCGGGTCGTCATAGGGCGACTTCTCCACCTCCCCCAGCTCTCCCACCGGCGGGTCATCGGCCGGCTCCAGGAAGCGGAACCTTGCCCCCAGCGGTCTCCCCGCCAGGGCGAGCATCCGTCCCAGTTGCCCACCCCCCACGATCCCGATTCGGGGGCGCTCCGGCCTAGACGGAGAGGCCGGGGAGGAGGGATCCGGAGGCCCAGCGGGAGAGGTCACGTGCTGGGGACCGAGGGATCCGGGTCCCGAAGGACCGCCTCGGTGCGGGCTTCCCGGTAGGCCCTTAGGCGCTCCCGGACCCCGGCGTCCCCAGTGGCCACGATGGCAGCCGCCAGGAGAGCCGCATTGACGGCCCCGGCCCGGCCGATGGCCAGGGTTCCCACCGGAACGCCCCCTGGCATCTGGACGATGGAGAGGAGGGAATCCAGCCCCTTCAACGCCTGGGACTGGACGGGGACGCCCAGCACCGGAAGGAGCGTCTTGGCCGCCACCATCCCGGGAAGGTGGGCCGCGCCCCCCGCTCCGGCGATGATCACCTTCAGCCCACGCTCCTCGGCGCCGGACGCGAACTCGAAGAGGAGGTCGGGCGTCCGATGCGCGGAGACCACGCGGAACTCGTGGGGGATCTCCAGAGAGGCAAGGGTCTCGACAGCATGGGACATGGTATCCCAGTCCGACCGGGAACCCATGATCACCGACACCAGGGGTTGATCCATGAGGCAGGGGGGTGGGGGAGGTCCAGGGGGCGGATTGCCCGTACCGGAGGCGTTCCATGGTGCGGACGCCGGGATCGCGGGTCAA
>REED01000205.1 GCA_007695225.1 Gemmatimonadales bacterium | reverse complement strand
CTTCCCCCTTCGGGTTGGGGCGGCAGGGGCCCGCCTCGGTCGTTGGCCCGCCTCGACGTAGCTACTGCTATGTCTTCGACGGGCCGCCTACGTAGCGGGCCCCTGGCGCTCCCAACGGCGGCCCCTCTACTTCTTCAACGGCCTTCTAGAGGTCCGTTCAGCAGAGGGCCGTTCAGCGGTGGTCCCCCAGCCGACCCGCCGGATCCCCGGATACGACCGGTCCCTGGGCCATCCCTGGACGCCACGCCGTCGATTTCCCCAATCCTCAGAATCAGGAGGAAGCTTGAAAGCCGCTCTCTTCCACGCACACGGCGGCCCGGAGGTCATCCGGGTCGAAGACGTTCCCATTCCGGAACCCGCCCCGGGCGAGGTTCTCCTCCGCGTCCGGGCCTCCTCCATGAACCATCTCGACGTCTGGGTCCGAAAGGGACTCCCCATCCGGATCCCCATGCCCCACATCGGTGGCTCGGATATCGCGGGTGAGGTGGAGGCCGTGGGTGCCGGGGTGGAAGGGGTGAAATCCGGGGCGCGGGTGGTGGTGGATCCTTCCCTGGACTGGGATTGGTACTCCGGTGTTCGCCGGGGCCCGGACCTTCCCAACCCCGAGTTCCGGGTCATCGGGGAGCATACGCAGGGTGGTTTCGCCGAGTATGCCCTGGTACCTGCGGCAAACCTCCTGCAGCTCCCCGATCACGTCGCTTTCGAAACGGCCGCCGCCGCTTCCCTGGTCTTCGTGACGGCTTGGCGGGGCCTCATGACCCGGGGGGCATTGCGGGCCGGGGAAAGGGTGCTCATCACCGGCGGATCGGGTGGGGTCTCCACCGCCGCCGTGCAGTTGGCCCGACACGCCGGGGCGACGGTCTTCGTGCTCACTTCGGGCGAGGAGAATTGCAGACGGCTCCAGGGACTGGGCGCCCATGTGGCCATGGATCGGAACGCGGGAGACGTCGGCGTCATGGTCAAGGAGGCCACGGGGCCGGAGGGCGTGGATCTGGTCCTCGACTCGGTGGGCGAGGCGCTCTGGACGGTCCTCATCCGGGCATTGGCCCCCGGGGGGCGCCTCGTGACCTATGGCGCCACCACGGGTCCCAAGGCGGTCACGGACCTTCGCCACGTCTTCTGGAAGCAGCTCTCCATCCTGGGAAGCACCATGGGGAGCCCGGGGGAGTTCCATGCCGTGATGAGGCTGGTCTTTCAGGGGGCGGTCCGCCCGGTGATCCATTCCACCGTGCCCCTGGAAGGGGTTCAGGGGGCCCACGCCATCCTGGAGGGGGGAGGCGTGTTCGGGAAGGTGGTGGTGATGCCCGACTGAGGGGGGACTGACGAGGACTCAGGAGGGCCTGGGAGGACTGAGGGGGATTCACGCAGGGAAGCCAAGTAAGGCCGGCCGGCACGGCCGGATCAGAATGACCCCGGAATGACCGAATCCCGACGGAAGGTTGCATCGTCGGTCGCGGGATGGTCCAGGTTGTGATGCAGCCCCCGACTCTCTTTGCGTGAAAGGGCGCAAGTGATGATGAGGGACGCGGTAGCCAGCAGATTCCGGAGTTCCACCCCCTCCACGGTCCAGGGACGTCCTCGCCACCAGGCCTCCACTTCCGCCTGGAGCCGATCCACCTCTGCGGCGGCCCGCTCGAGGCCCGCGTCGGTCCGGACGATTCCCACCTCCTCCCACATGAGCTTCCTCAGGTGGGCCCGGAGCTGGTCCGGCGGGAGGGAAAGGGGTGCCGAGACGTCCCTCGACGGGGGTACGGGGGCCTTGTCGCTCCCATCGTGCGTGGCGACCTCGGCTGCCCCCTTTACCGAGCCCGCCGCCCGGTGGCTGAATACCACTGCCTCCAGAAGGGAGTTGGAGGCCAGGCGATTGGCTCCGTGGGTACCGGTGCACGCCACTTCCCCCGCCACCCAGAGACCGGGGATATCCGTACGCCCCTCCAGGTCGGACCGCACGCCGCCGCACAGGTAGTGGGCCGCCGGGACTACCGGAATCCCATCGCCGTAGAGGTCGATTCCCCGGGCGCGGCAGCCGTGAACCGCCCCGGGGAAGCGCTCCTCCAGGAGCTTCCGGGGAATGGAAGAGACATCCAGGATGACGTGGTCCACGCCGTGCTTTCGCAACTCGCTCTGGATGGCCCGGGCCACCACGTCCCGGGGAGCCAGGGGTCCGTCGGGGTGGTACGCCTCCATGAACGTCCGGCCGTCGGGGAGGCGGAGCACTGCTCCTTCCCCCCGGAGCGCCTCCGAAAGGAGGAAGGCGGGATCCTCGGTGGGGTGGAGCGCGGTGGGGTGGAACTGGATGAATTCCATATTGGCCACCGTGGCTCCGGCTCGGTGGGCCATGGCCACCCCGTCGCCTGTGGCGATGGGCGGGTTGGTGGTGTGCTGAAAGACCTGTCCGGCTCCGCCGGCGGCCAGGAGGGTGGCGCCGGTGCGGAGCCGGACCCGAGTCCCGCTTCGGTGCTCCAGCGCCCACGCCCCGGAGCAGATGGGCCCAGCCGGTCCCCTCCGTTCCACCACCAGGTCCACGGCCAGGAGGTTCTCCACAAGGTCGATCCGGGGGTGCTGAGCCACCGCCTCCAGGAGGGCCCGCTCAATCTCCCGTCCCGTTCGGTCTCCCACGTGGAGGATGCGTCGTCGGGAGTGTCCTCCTTCCCGGGCGAGAGAGAAATCCCCCCCCTCGCGGTGGAAGCGTACGCCCCACTCCATGAGTTCCCGGGCACGGGCCGGCCCCTCCCGGACCACCACCTCCACTACCTCCTCGTGGCAGAGCCCGGCTCCAGCCACCAGGGTATCTCGCACATGGAGCTCCGGAAGGTCTTCCGGGTCCATGATGGCCGCCAGGCCACCCCGGGCATAGTTGGTGGCCGAGTCGGCCCGGTATTTCTTCGTCACCACCAGCACGCGGGCCCACTCCGCCGCCTTGAGGGCGAAGGTGAGTCCGGCAATGCCGCTTCCGATGATGAGAACATCGGCTTCCCGCTCGATGGATGACTCCAAGGGGAGCTCGGGCTGGAGAGAAAGGGAGGGTGGGAGGGGAGGATGGGAGGGAATTTCTCGGGAAGTGGGGATGGGGACAAGCGGGAGCGAGGTCCAGGGAGGAGCCCTTCTTCCCCAGGGCCCTGACGTCACCTATCGTGGGAGAGTCGGCTCTTCCTACTTCCGCAACAGCCTGTCAAGGGCCTTCTTTCCCTGTTCCCGGAGACCATGATGTCCCGCTCCTTCCCAGGTGGCCTTCGTTCCCGGCCCCTCGACAGCGTCCCCTCGCGCCTGTGCCGAGCGCTTCCCGTGGCGCTCTCCCTGGTTCTCCTCATGGTCCTTCCAGGCGCGCCGGTGGTGACCCCGTCCCTCTTCGACGCCGCACCGGGTTCCACCGGATGGATCGGTGGTCTGTCGGCGCAGTCCGTCCCGGTCTCCCACGAGCAATTCCCCCAGCACCCCGTCCTCTCCCACCGGGAGCAGGCGGGGATCGTCCGAGGGTGGATCGAGAAGCGGTTCGACTCCCTCCTCCCCGAGCTCATGCGGCGGGAGGGAATCGATATGTGGATCATCATTTCCCGGGAGTACAACGATGATCCCGTCTTCCGGTCCATGGCGCCCATGGAGACCTATTCCTCCCGACGGCGCACCATCCTGGTCTTCCACGACCGGGGACCCGGGCAGGGGGTGGAGCGGCTCTCGGTGGGGCGCTTCGATTATGACGGGCTGTTCGAGGTGGTTCCCACCCACAACGACGAGCAGTTCGAGGGGCTCCTGGAGGTGGTGCGGGACCGGAACCCCGGGACCATCGGCGTGAACATGTCGGGCCGGTGGAACCATGCCGACGGCCTCACCGCCACCCAGCGGGATACCCTCTTCGCCACCCTCTCCCAGTACGAGGATCGAATCCAGTCGGCGGAGATGCTGGCGGTGGGATGGCTCGAGGTGAAGCTTCCGGAGGAAACGGACATGTACCGCCACGTCATGCGGGTGGCCCACTCCGTCATTGCCCGGGCCTTCTCCAACGAGGTCATCATCCCCGGGGTCACCACCGCCAACGATGTCCGGTGGTGGATGCGGCAGACGGTGGCGGAGCTTGGCCTCGGCAAGTGGTTTCAGCCCTCCGTCTCCATCGCTCGGGAGGGGGTGGAGGACCGCCTCTCCGGGGATACGGTGATCCAGCGGGGAGACATGCTCCACACCGACTTCGGGATCGTCTACTTCGGCCTCTCCACCGACACCCAGCACAACGCCTACGTCCTGCGCCACGGTGAGACCGACGCCCCTGAGGGGCTCCGGGCCGGACTCCGGGCGGCCAACCGTCTCCAGGACATCACCCTGGAGCAGTCCCGGGCGGGTCGGACGGGGAACGAGGCCCTGGCGGCGTCGCTGGCGCAGGCCCGGGCCGAGGGACTCCGCCCCTCCATCTACTGGCACTCCATCGGGTACCATGGCCACGGCGCCGGTGTCCCCCTGGGGATGTCCGACTACCAGGACGGCGTGCCCGGGCGGGGGGACTACATCTTCCGCCCCAACACCTGGCACTCGGTGGAGCTGAACACCACCCATACCGTCCCGGAGTGGGGGAACCAGGACGTGCGCTTTGCCCTGGAGGAGGAGGCGGTCCTCACGGAAGACGGGTGGGAGTGGGTGGTGGGGCGTCAGGATCGGTTCTACCTGATCCGGTGAAGGGAGGGGGGCAGCCGGAAGGACCCCTCGGTTGACCCCCCGATTGGGAAGCGCCGCCCACCGGGGTCCGTTTCCCCGCCCCTCACCCCTCCGCGGCCAGGGCGGCGAGCCAGGTCCGGAGCTCCGCCAGGACCCGGGGGTTCACCGTGTTCCCGGGGTCCCCCGCCAGAATCGCTTCGCGGGTACGGATCGCCTCCCCGACGAGGCTCCGGGTTGCCGCCCGGTCACCGGCCTGCGCCTGGACCTGAGCGGCAGCGCCCTGCATGATGGCCAGGTCCACGGCGGCAGCCCGGTTGTCCAGGTCCAGCTCCCGGAGTTCCCTGAAGCGCTCCAGGGCGGCCTCGCAGTCGGGGATCCCTCGGTCCGGCCTGCCCAACTCCGCCTCCACCTGGCAGAGGAGCTGGTGGCCGATGGCGACGTCCCGGAGGGCGTCCAGGTGGTTCGGATCCTCGGATGCCAGCTGAACCCTTTGGGCAAGCGAGGCTCGGAAGGGCTCGAGGGCCGCTTCGGGGTCGCCCAGGGACCGATGGATCGCTCCCACCCGTTCGTCCAGGAGCCCCCGGAAGCGACGCACCGCCCACGCCTGGCTCCGGTCCAGGGGGGAACGACTCAGGACGGCCCGGGCCATGGCATAGCGATCCAGCGCACCCTG
>REED01000129.1 GCA_007695225.1 Gemmatimonadales bacterium | reverse complement strand
CGGATCCGGGAAGGGGATGATCGCCTGCTCCGGATCCGCTTTCCCGGCGGCCACCCGTGATCCCGGCTCCGGGCCATCGTCCACGGAGGACGGAGGTCGCTCCCCGGGCGGCCGCCCCCAGGCTCCGGGGGACGCCGTGCTAGAAGTCCGCGACGTTTTCGAAGATGACTTCCACCAGATCCACGAGGAGCTCCTCGTGAGGCTCGACCCCAGGGTGACGCGGAGCCGGTGGGAGCGTCTCTTCCACCACCCCTGGCGGGATTCCTCCCGGCCGGTGGGGGTCGCCCTCCAGGATGGCGGGCGGCCGGTGGGGTTCCTGTCCCTCCTCTTCGCTCCCCTCCCGCCCGGAGACCCGGGCTCCACCATCTGCAACCTGTCCAGCTGGATCGTGCTGGACGCATACCGCGGGAGCTCCCTCCGCCTTCTGGGGCCCGTCCTGGCAAACCGGGAATGGACGGTCACGAACCTCACCCCCACCGAGGAGGTGGGCCGTCTCTTCCAGCGCTTGGGGTTCCGGACCCTGGAGACCCACCGATGTCTCCTCCCCCTTCGTCCCGACCGCCTCGTCCGGCCTGGCCGGGGCGTAGAGGTCCGGGCGGTGGATCCCTCCGATCCCGGGGAGCTGGAGGGCGCTCACAGATGGCTCGTGGAGCAACACGGGGAGCTGGCGCATTACATGGCGCTGGAGGGCCCGGGCTCCCGGGGTCTGGTGGTCTATGGGCTGGGCCGGGTGAAGGGCCTTCCGGCGATCCGGCTCCACCACGTCTCGGACCCGGCCCTCTTCCGGGAGGGGCTGGCCGCGGTGCAGCGATTCCTCCTCCGGAAGCACGGAGCTTGCATGCTGGTGTTCGATCGACGGATCCTGGGGAACCACACGCCCCAGGGGACGATCCACCGTCCCCTTCCGGTGGTACGCCTGTTTCGATCCAATGACCGGACCGAGACGGAGCTCACCGAGCTCTTTTCCGAGATGATCCTCCTGGACCTGTGACACCATCAACGGATGAGTGAAGCGATGAAGGAAGCTGCGGGCCCCGGGGCTCCATCCCCTGTGGCCGGAGGACTCGTGTCAGAGGCCCTGCAGGAGGTGGAAGGGCTCCTCCCTCCGGGGGTGGTCCTGGAGAAGGGACCGGAAGCCCCCCTCGCCGCGCCTGAAGGCCCCCTGGATTCCCTGGGGATCGTGAACCTGGTGGCTGCGGCGGAGGAAGCGGCCGCCCACCGCGGGATCGGGCCCCTGGGGCTCATGGAGGCCCTTTCCCTCCCCCTGGAGGAGAGCCCCTTCCGCTCGGTACGGACCCTGGAGGCCTGGGTGGAAGCGGCGCTGGCCGGGAAGGCATGAGCCGCCCCCTCCGAGGCCTCCTGGTCTCCGATTTCCACACCGGGAACCTGGCCAACCTCCTCGCCCGGGACGCCGGCGAGCCCCGGGTCGAGACGGAGTCGGCGCCCTTCGGGCAGGTGACGCCGGTGCTCCTCCAGGGAGAGGGCGCCGGGGAGGGAGAGGCCGGGCTGGATTTCGCCCTGGTCTGGACCCGTCCCGAGGCGGTGATCCAGGGGTTCGGCCACGCGCTGGCCATGGAGGGACCCTCGGTGGAGGAGATCCTTAGCGAGGTGGACGCCTTCGTGGCCCAGCTCAGGACCTTCGCCGGGAGGGTGGGGACAGTCTTCGTGGCCACCTGGTCCCGGAACCCCCGGGACCGGGGCCTGGGGATCCTGGACCTGAGCCACCCGGAGGGCCCGGGTCGGGTGCTCCACCAGATGAACGCCCGGCTCATGGAGGGACTGGCCGGGGTGCCCGGTATCTACCTTCTGGACTCGGACCGATGGCTGGCCGAAGGGGGGAAGGACGCCGCCGATCCACGCCTCTGGTACCTCGCCAAGATCCCGTATGCCCCTGTGGTCCTCCGTGCGGCGGTGCGGGAGCTGAAGGCGGGACTCCGGGCCGTGCAGGGACGCGGCCGGAAGCTCCTCATCGTGGACCTGGACGATACCCTCTGGGGGGGAATCGTGGGGGAGACCGGATGGGAGGGCCTCCGCCTGGGCGGACACGACGCCAAGGGAGAAGCCTATCTCGACTTCCAGCGAGCCCTCAAGGCGCTCACCCGTCGAGGAGTGATCCTGGGGATCGTGAGCAAGAACGACCCCGAGGTGGCCCTCACCGCCATCCGGGAGCACCCGGAGATGATCCTCCGGACCGAGGACTTCGCAGGGTGGCGGATCAACTGGCAGGACAAGGCGCAGAACGTGGCCGAGCTGGTGGCCGAGCTGAACCTGGGGCTGGACGCGGCGGTCTTCATCGACGATAACCCGGCGGAGCGGGGAAGGGTGCGGGAAGCCCTTCCCGAGGTTGCGGTACCGGAGTGGCCGGAAGACCCACTCCGGTACGCCACGGAGCTCCGGAGCCTGGATCTCTTCGACCAGGCGCAGCTCAGCCCCGAAGACCGGACGCGCAGCCGCTCCTATGCGGCGGAGCGGGAGCGGAAGGACCTTTTTGCCGGCACCGGTTCCATGGAGGAATGGCTGGCACGGCTGGAGCTCGAGGTCCGGGCCCGCCCACTGGACGGCTCCACCCTCCCCCGGGCCGTCCAGCTCCTGAACAAGACCAATCAGATGAACCTGCGCACGCGCCGCCTCTCCGAGGGGGAGTTCCTGGCCTGGAGCCGGGATGCGTCGAGGCGGGTCTGGACCTTCCGGGTCCAGGACCGGTTCAGCGACACCGGGCTCACCGGCCTCCTCTGCATCTCCCTGGTGGGGGACGAGGCGCGGATCGAGGACTTCATCCTGAGCTGCCGGGTCTTTGGCCGGAAGGTGGAGAACGCCATGGTCCACGTGGCCGCGGAAGGCGCCCGGGAGCTGGGCGCCAGGTCCCTGGTGGCCGAGTACCTGGAGACGGAGCGGAATCGGCCCTGCCTCACCTTCTTCCGGGAGCGATCTGGACTCGTCCCGGAGGGAGAGGGGGGTCGGGTCTTCCGCTGGGATCTGGGGCGGAGCTATCCGGTCCCCTCACACCTCGAGCTGATGCTGGAAGGGATCCCTCAGGCCCAGCCGTAGAGCCCCTCGTATTCGTCCGCCATCCGTTGGATGGTGAACTCCGAGGTCGCCCTCGCCCGGGCCCCCGCCCCCAGGCGGGCTCGGAGATCGGCGTCGGAGAGGAGGCGCTCCAGGGCGGACGCCAGCTCCTCCGGGTCGCCGGGGGTCACCAGGAGTCCCTCCACCCCATCCCGGACGGCCTCGGGGATTCCGCTGGTGCGGGTGGCCACCAGGGGGTTTCCGGCGAACATCCCCTCCAGGACGGCCAGGGGTAGCCCCTCCCACAGGGAGGGCATGGCGAAGAGGTCGGCGGCGGCCTGCAGATCGGGGATGTCCAGGCGGTAGCCCAGGAGGGTCACCCGGTCCCCCAACCCCTCCCGGGCGATGGCCGCCTCGATCTCAGGTCGGTAGCTCCCCTCCCCGGCGATGAAGAGGCGCCATTCGGCAGGGACGCTCCCCCGGCGCTCCACCATGCCCAGCGCCTCCACCAGCACGTGGAAGCCCTTCCGTTCCACCAGGCTCCCCGCACCGAAGATGGCGAGGTGGTCCGGGGACAGGCCCAGCGACCGACGCGTGGACTCCCGGTTTCCCGCCCGGACCGGAATGCCGTTCCGGACCACCCGGATCGCCTCGGCGGAAAGGCCGAGGCGTTCCGCCATGTGGTCCCGGGTGGAGACCGACACCGCCACGGCGGCGCGGCTGTGGCGGAAGGCCCAGCGGAGCGCCACCCTCCGGCGGAGCCGGTCCAGGACCGTCTGGTTCCCGTGCATGGTGATCACGTGGGGACAGCCCAGACGGTGGGCCACCGCCGTTCCATGGACGGCCATGGCGAACTCGTGGCTGTGGACCGCCTCAACTCCGTCCCGCCTCAGGGCCTCCGTGATCTCCTGAACGCACTCCAGGTCCATCCTCCCGCGGATGGTGAAGCGCCGGATGGGGATCCCGCACGCCTCGAGCTCCGCCGTGAGCCAGTCGTCCTTTCTGGGGAGGACGCAGACCACCCGCCGTCCCCGCCCCACGAGCTCCTGGGCGAGCTGGAGGATCACCGTCTCCGCGCCCCCGATCCCCACCGTCTCGTTCATGAGGGCGACGGTGGAGGCGCCTGGGAGTTGGTTTCGGCTCATGGAGGAAAGCCAGGTGGGGTGAAGTGCAGGAAGGCGCAGAATGCCCTGATCGGTGGTCCGGACCGGAGGACTGGGAATCGGGGAGCGCAAGAAGCGGTCCCGAGCGTCCGTCTCCCCGCCGCCAGAGGGGCCGCGTCGGTCCGGAAAATACTTCGCCCGCCGGGGAAAAAACTTTCCCTTCCAGGTCGGGAGGGGGACCCGGCAACCCTATACCAATCCGGCTGGAATCACTTTTCGGATGCGCACATACCACACCTGTGGCGTTTCTGGCACACCACCTGCAAAGGAACGTGGCAACCCACACGAGAGCAGAGACTCGGTATCGGGTGGGCCCAATTGATGGTCGTTGCCAAGAGCAAACCCTCTGAAAGGGGGGGACGCAGAGCCACGGGGCTACCGCATCCCAGGGGGGGATGTCACGCTCGCCGAGCCGCCAGCGACTCGACAGGAGCCAATGGTCGAGAGATGGCGGTGTTTTGTGTTTTTGAACCCGTCGTCGACCCCACAGACGGGCCCCGGAAGGGGCCTGCCACCAGTCAACGACGGAACCCCCGACATGCCTCACTCGAAGCTCATCCCACTCCTCCCCTCGGGCCCCTGGCACCTGCTGGTGCTCATCTTCCTCCTGGCCGGCTGCGGAGACTCCGGCACCCTCACACAGTTGGACAACAGACCCCTGCAGCTCACCCTCACCCCCTCGGAGGTAGTCATGGACAACCATGACACCGTCCAGATGGAGGTGGGGCAGCGACTCTCTGATGGAAGGATCGTCCCCTTCGACAGCCCGGTGGCATGGACGAGCTCGAGCCCTGCGGTGGCCAACGTCAGCGGGTCGGGTCTCCTTCAGGCGCGCCTTCCCGGGGAAGTCACGGTGAAGGCGACCAGCCGCTGGGGAGAGGTGTCCACCCGGGTCACCATCCTTCCCGTCTCCGCCGACCTCTCCCTGGAGGTGACGGATCGGTTGCGGGTGGAAGCCGGCGCGGAAGCACCCCAGGAGCTCCGGGCACGGATCGTCGACACCTCCGGCCGGCCCGTTCCAGGAGTGCGCGTTGATTTCTCCGCGGACGCGAACTCGATCTCCATCCATCCCGCGACCGCATCCACCGGGAGCGATGGGTACGCCTCGGCACAGGTTCGGGTGGGGGAGCAGGCGAGGGAGTTCGACCTTCTGGTCTCCTCGCCGGGGCTTCAGGTTCCGG
>REED01000202.1 GCA_007695225.1 Gemmatimonadales bacterium | reverse complement strand
GGCTCAGGGTACAGCCCATCGAACGGCCATCCATCGGTGCGCCGCCCCACCCCGACCCCGGCACTCCCAGGGCCCACCTGGAGGTAGGATCCCCACGTGATCCTACCTGCAGGTAGGATCTGGCGGTGCCTCGAACGGGCGTGGACAGGGGCCGGACGGGCGGGGGGACTCACCCCCCTGGGACTGTGGGGAGAAGGGATGCCCGACATGGGATCCCCCGGCATGGGCGCCTCCTGCGAGGGGCTGGTATATGTCTTGCCAACCCGGGGGAGAAGATCCCCCACACCACAGCCGCGAGCCCGTCTTGGACGAATTCCGCTTCGACATCAACCGCCGCCGCTTCCTCCAGTGCTTTTCGGCCGGCGGCCTGGCCCTCATGCCGGGGGCCCTCGCCGCGGTGGCAGGGGACGCGGACCTGATCACCCAGGAGATGCTCGAGGCGGCCCAGTCCATTGCCGGCATCTCGTTCACACCCCAGGAGCAGGAGCGGATCCTTGCCCGTTTGAATGGCAGCGCAGGCCCCTTGCCCGGCTTCGACGTACTTCGGGAGGCGGATCTGGGCGACCTCCCGCCGGCCATGGTCTTCAACCCAGTGGTACCGGGAACATCGATCCCCACCGAACGTCGGCCCTTCAGGCGACAGCTTCGCGAGGTGTCCCTCCCCGCTACCGACCGGGAACTGGCGTACCTCCCCGTCACCCACCTGTCCCGTATGGTGGAGACGCGGCAGGTCAAGCCTTCGGAACTGACCGAGCTCTACCTCGATCGGCTCCGCAGATTCGACCCCGTCCTCTTCTGCGTGGTGGAGCTGACGGAGGAGATCGCGCGCCGGCAGGCCCGACAGGCGGATGATGAGATCGCGGCCGGGATCTACCGTGGCCCCCTGCACGGCATCCCCTGGGCCATCAAGGACCTGTTCGCCATCCGGGGGACCCGGACGACGTGGGGGATGTCGCCCTATCGCGACCGGGTCATCGACCAGGACTCCACCGTCTACGAGCGGCTCACCGACGCCGGCGCCATTCTGGTGGCCAAGGTCTCCACAGGAGCCCTGGCAACCACCGCACGCTGGTTCGGCGGCCGTACGCGAAGCCCCTGGAACACGGAACGGGACGCGGCCGGATCCTCAGCGGGGTCGGGGGCGGCCATGGCGGCCGGGCTCGCGGCGTTCACCATCGGCACCGACACCGGCGGCTCCATCATCGGTCCCTCCACCAGGAACGGTGTCACCGGGATTCGCCCGAGCTTCGGCCGGGTGAGCCGGCACGGAGGCATGGTCCTGTCCTGGACCCAGGACACCGTGGGGCCCATCTGCCGGTCCAGCGAGGACTGCGCCCTCGTGCTGGATGTGATCCAGGGACCGGACGGGCGCGACAACAGCGTGATGGACCTCCCCTTCAACTTCGACGCGACGACGGACGTGAGCCGGTTGCGGGTGGGATACCTCCGCTCCTCCTTCGAGGGGGAGATCCCCGAAAGTCCGGGCGACCCGGAGGCGGCAGAGGTGGAACGCGCCACCCGGGCGAACAACCGGCAGGCGCTGGAGGTGATCCGCTCGCTGGGCATCGAGCCGGTCCCCTTCGACCTGCCGGACGTCTCCATCGCGGGGATCGACCTGATCCGCTTCGTCGAGACTGCGGCGTTCTTCGAGGATGCCACCCGCCGCGGCGATCTCACCCTGGTGGAGGAAGGCCCCGAACGGAGCGTCCGCCCCATCGAGATCCGGAGCGCCTGGTTCACCCCGGCGGTGGCCTACATCCAGGCGAACCGGTACCGCATGCGGGCGATGCAGCAGATGACCGAGGCCATGTCCGGGCTCGATCTCTTCGTCGGTAGCCGGCTCCCCCTCACCAACCGCCTCGGCAATCCGGTGGTGGCCCTGCCCAGCGGGTTCTTCCGGGACTGGCCCACCTCACTGCACCTCACCGGACGGCTGTTCGCAGACGCCGAGATCCTGGAACTCGCCCATGCCTTCCAGCGGGCCACCGACCACCACCTGAAACACCCGCCGGAGTTCTGAAGCGCCCCACCGCAGACGGCCGGCAGGAACCCTGCTTGATGGCGCCGCGTTGCGTGGGGCGCCCTCCGATCCATGAATATCGAGGGAGGACAGATCGATGAGGAACTCAGGAACCCCCGGATCCACCCGGATCGGCGCTTTTCTTTCGCTTCCCGTCTTTCGTCTCCTTGCGGCCGGCGTCGCCGTCCTGGCCTTCCATGGCTGCGTCGGGGTCTCGAACACCTCCCACAACGACTTCCAGGTTGAGGAGGCCACGATCCAGGACGTCCACCATGCGATCCAGACGGGACAGACGACATGCCTGGGGGTGGTGGAGGCCCACATGGAGCGGGCCCGGGCGTACAACGGGTTCTGCACTGCCCTGGTGACCGAGGACGGGGCTCCCGTCCCCCCCGCCGCCGGCCCCATTCGGGCCGGTGAACGGACCTGGTTCCCCACGGAGACCGTGCCGGCGTCCCGCCTCTTCCGGGAGCTGGGTCAGTACCAGGGCCCGCCCCTCGAGCTGGGCCGGATGGAACCGACGGTCTCCGACCCCAGCGTCTACGCCCAGGTGGGGATGAGGGTGGGCCTTCCCAATGCGGGCCAGTTGAACGCGCTCGAGACCCTGAACATCCGGGGGGAGCGTTCCGTTACGTGCACTGGGGCCTTCGACGCGCATCCGTCGACGGGTCCCCTCCCCCCGGACGCCCCGGCGGTGTGTGAGGAATTTCGCCGGCATCCGGATGCCCTTGAGCGAGCGGCGGAGCTGGACGCCCTCTTCGGCACGGATCCGGATCTGGAGGCCATGCCCCTGTACTGCGTGACCGCGGCCTTCAAGGACCCCTACGATACGAAGGACATGCGGAGCACGTCCAACGCCGATGTGGACTTCGCCATGGATGTGCCGCCCTTCGATGCTCCCATCGTGGCGGCTCTCCGGGAGAAGGGCGCCATCGTCTACGCGAAGTCGGTGGCCCACGAGTTCAACGCGGGCCCGGGGAACCCTGGGGGCCCTGCAACGGCGGAGCGGAACTGGGTCTCGGGGGGCCAGGCCATCAGCGGTTGGGCGGGTCAGTCGTGCAATCCCTACGACACGGAGCGGGTACCCCGGGGATCGAGCAGCGGGTCGGGCGTGGCGGTAGGCGCGAACCTGGCCATGGTGGGCATCTGCGAGCAGACGGGGGCGTCCTGCCAGGGCCCGGCTTCGAGGAACGGGATCGCGCTCCTCCTGACCACCAAGGGGCTCCTGCCGGGACAGGGAGGGATTGGAAACCAGTTGTTCATCGATCGTCCCGGGATCCACACACGGACCCTTGCCGACGCCGCACGGGTCCTGGACGCGATCCATCGTCCGGAGGTGGGCTACTTCCGAGAAGATCCCTTCAGCGCGGTGCCCCGCTCCATGGTCCCCGACCGGCCCTATGCCCAGTACGCCGTCACCCAGACGGACCTGCAGGCGGATCCAAGACCGCTGGAGGGAATCCGGGTCGCGGTCTTCCGGCCGCATATGGTCATGCCCACCTTGAACCACGTGGCCATCTCCCAGCAGATCGACCGGGAGATCGTCACCGTCTTGCGAGATCGGCTGGGTGCCGATCTGGTCGAGATCCTTCATCCCGACCATCCCGGGGACCCCGACATCCCCAACGCCACCTTCACCTTCAACGATGCCCTGGCTCGCATTCTTCCGTCGCTGATGCCGGAGATCTTCGCCCGGCGGAACAGCAGCGGGGAGCTGTACTTCGACGTGCCGGGCTGGGATGTGACCTCCCAGGAGTACCTCCTCGCCCTGATGCGGGGAGATGCCCCCCTGACGGACGCCGTCCACCTCCTGAACTTCAATACCTTCGCAGCCATCCCCTGTGTGGCCGGCTGCCGGAACTTCCCCCTCGACATCAATGCGTACCTTGCCGAGCGAGGGGACGCGAGGATCACCGACTGGGCCGCCTGGGTAGCCAACTCCAGATTCCGCGAGGATGCATCCCGGGCCGGAGCCGAGAACTGGGTTCTGTGGGAAGGGCACACGGACCCCGGGAAGGCGGATCAGCTGGCCCGGAGCTACGTGGGCCGACTGGCGCTCCAGATGATGATGTACGAGAACGGAATCGACCTGTTCGTACACCCTGAGAACGTGGTCCCCACCCCGAAGATCCAGGGACCCAACGTCGGCCCGATCAGCCAGGACGGAATCACCCCCTTCCTTCAGATCCCCCGGATCGTGGTCCCCGCCGGGATGAACGACATCGTCTACGAACCCGAGTACGCATTGAATGGAGACCGGACGGACTACATCTCGGTACTTCCCGAGGGAACGCCGGAGACCCGCCTCCCCAACCCAATGCCCATCGCCATCACCTTCTTCGCCAATTCGGGCGATGAACCCCTTTTGATCCGGGTGGGCACCGCCTACGAGTCCGCCACCGGCCATCGCACGCCCCCGCCCGCCTTCGGTCGGGTGGCTCCTTAAGGGCGGGAGCGGCGACGCCGGCCGGGATTGCGAGAGGGCGGCTGCGGCCCCCAAGTTGCTGCGCGTCGAACGCCCACTTCCCTCCGGATGGCCTCCCCATGTCGAGCTTCCGCCGCCTGGTCTCCGAGATCCACCGCCGGTCCATCTGGCAGGTGCTGGGGATCTACCTTGGGGGGTCCTGGGTGGCGTACCAGGTGGTGCTGAGCCTGGTGCAGGGGCTGGGGCTTCCGAGCTGGGTGCCCCCGGTGGCCCTCATCCTCCTCCTCATCGGGCTTCCGGTGGTCGTGGCCACCGCCTTCGTGCAGGAGCGACCCGAGCCGGTGGCGCCGGGAGGAGGGCCCGAATCCGACGCGGCGTCCCCGGAGGCGCCGGGCGGTGCCGGGAAGGCTGCCCCGGTCGGCGGCGGGGACGCTCCGGAGGTCAAAACCGCCCGCCGCCCCCCCTCCGCCCCTCCACGCCCCGCCCTCACCTGGAAGCGCGCCGGGGCGGCCGGAGGCACGGCCTTCCTGGGGCTGGGGGTGGTGGTGGCGGCCTTCATGGGGATGCATCGCGCCGGGATCGGCCCGGTGGGCTCCCTGGCCGCCAAGGGGGAGCTGGGCGACGTCCCCACCGTCCTCCTGGCCGAACTCGACCCCATCACGGGCGACTCGGCGCTGGCCCGGGTGGTGACCGAGGCCATCCGGGTGGACCTCTCCCAGTCCGCCTTCCTCTCCACCGTGGATCGCTCCCGGGTTCACCACACCCTGGAGCGCATGGGGCGCCCATCGGAGACACGCCTGGACGGCGACCTGGCCCGGGAGGTGGCGATCCGGATGGGGGTCCCCGTGGTGGCCGAAGGGGACGTCTCCAGGGCGGGAAGCGGATACAACCTCTCGCTCCGCCTCGTGACCCCGGACTCGGGGCGGGTGGTGGCGAGCTACCGGGAAACGGCCTCGGATTCCACCGACATCCTCCCGGCGGTGGACCGCCTTTCCCGCCGCCTCCGGAGCCACGCGGGGGAATCGCTCCGCACGGTGCGGACCAGCCCCGC
>REED01000128.1 GCA_007695225.1 Gemmatimonadales bacterium | reverse complement strand
AGCTACGTCGAGGGGAGCCAACGACCGAGGGGGCTCCCTGCCGCCCCAACCCGAAGGGAGAAGGGGGGTTGCGGCCCTGGATCTTCGTTGGGCCGCTTCACCGATGCTACCGCATCGCTTTCAGCGACCCGCCTTGCCCAGGACCGCAAGACCCCTTCTCGGTGGTCCCTCTACTTCTTCAACAGCCTTCTAGGGGTGAGGGTGCGATATGTTGATCTGATCGAGCCCCACAGGGGGCTTCCCGAGGAGTTCGGACGTTGCACGTCCCTCTGGGGGTGATGGGTACCCGTCCACAGGCTCTTCAGCCACTTCACTTCCCTCGGACGATTCCGGCCGGATTGGAAAGAATCGGGAGTGGGGAGCTATGTTCTCGCCCTCGGCTCCCCAGGTAGTCATCCTCCCCCCGGAGTTCTCGAGTGTTTGATCTCGTTGCCCTGCTGATCATCCTGGTCACCTGCTTCTCGGTGGCAGGCCTGGGGGGTGCGACCACCCGCCCGGCGCTGGAGGGGTGGTACCGGAACCTCCGAAAGCCCTCCTGGAACCCACCCAACTGGGCCTTCCCGGTGGCGTGGAGTCTCCTATTCCTTCTCATGGCCGTGGCGGCCTGGCTGGTCTGGCGCGAGCGGGGGCACCCTCTGGCCTGGTGGGGACTGGGCCTTTTCGCCCTTCAGCTCGCCGGCAACGCCCTCTGGTCCTTTCTCTTCTTCGGGAAGCGGTCGCCGGGTGCGGCGCTGGTGGAGGTGGTGCCCTTCCTGGGGGTGATCGTGGCCACGGCCTTCCTCTTCCACGCCGTCACCCCCCTGGCCGGCTGGCTCCTCGCCCCCTACATCGCCTGGGTGAGCTTCGCCACCGTCCTCAACTTCGAGATCTGGCGGCTGAACCGGGGATAGCCCGGACGCCTGTGGATGCGCTGGGGAGGGATACCCTTCTGCCAGGACCACTGCGGCCGATGGCCGCAGGCAACCAACGGGCGTTCGCCGCACTCTACGAAGCGACCGCCTGGGTGATGGTTGGAGAGTGCCGGTGGATGCTCAGGCCGCCGGCCGTCTCAAGGCCTTCAGAAGCTCCGCCTCGATGGCCTTCAGCGTTTCCGTGTCGTCCCCCAGCATCTCCTTGGTGGACCGCACCCTCGAGGCCACGATGGTGGCGATCCTCTCCTCCACCGTGTCCTCGGCGTAGGCCCAGAAGACCTGGGCGAACTTTCCGTTTCGGTGGCATCGGCCCTCGATCTGGGCCATCTGGATTCCGGACCACCGGAGGTCGTGGACGATCTGGGCCCGGGGCACGTCGTTCCTCTCGCCCTGGTGGAGAGAGATTCCTTCCTCCATGGTGAAGAGCATGACCTGGGCGCCGCCACCCTGGAACCGGATCCGTTCGGCTTCCCGGGTGACGGCGTCCTGTTTCCCGTGACACGAGGCCACCCCCACCCCTTTTGCCTCCAGGGCCTCCCGGAGAGCGTCGAGGGTGTCGTGGAAGGCCACCGACACGGCCACCTGCCGCTGGTTGTCCAGTAGGTCATGGACCAGCTCCACCGTTCCCGGGATGCGGAGGAGGGAGGCCTTCTGGCGGAAGCGGAGCTGGGCCACCAGGTGGTGGGCCCCGTCCCGCTGCGAGGGGTTGCCCCCCCGGCCTCCCCCCCCGTGCCCTCCGGCGCGCCCCATGGGCCCGGCCTCTCCGCGGCTTCCGGCGCGGCTTCCGGACTCCAGGGCGTCCCGGAACTCCTCCCATGCGGTCTCGTAGCGCTCCCTTTCCTCACCGGCCATTCCCACGGGGAAGAGGATCCGGTTGATCTCGGGCCAGCCGGCGATCTCCCCGGGCACTCGGCGGATTCCCGCCGGTGTCCGACCTTCGAAGAGGAGCCGCCGCATGACGGCCAGATCCTCTTTGGTCCCGTCCCACTCCCACTTCCCGTAGGCGCCGCGGCGGACGCCGATTCCCTGGGCCCGACACCAGCCCTCGAAGTCCTTGAGGTCCCGGACGGAGGCACCGGTGGCCTTGGCGAGGAGGGGCGCCAGGTAGGAGAGTTCCAGGGGATTCTGCCCCGCTGTGGCGGAGAGCCAGAGGGAGAAGGAGGCCGCCTGCTGGATCCTGGCGGCGAGCTTGGAGCGGGCGGCGGCGGGGTTCTTCGCCCGGTGGCACTCGTCGAAGATGACCAGGTCGAAGGGGATGGCCGAACCTCTCCGAGCCAGGCCCTTCTTCGAGCGGACCGCGGCCCTGGCCTCGGCGCTCAAGGTGAAAGCCCGGTCCATCCGCTCCCAGTTCAGGGCCACGACACGCTTCCCCTGGGTGCCCAGGGCACGAAGGGTCCATCGCCACCCCGGGAGAACGGAGAGGGGGGCGATGATGAGGACCGTCGTCACCTCCTCCATCGCAAGGGCGGAGGACCAGGCGGTGATGGTCTTTCCCAGCCCCACCTCATCGGCGAGGAGAAACCCCGGATACCCTGCGGCCCGGGCCGCCAGGATCCCCTTCTTCCCCTCCTCCTGGTGCGCCCGGGGTCGGGTGACTCCATCCCCGGGAAGGGGGAGATCGACCTCGCCGTTCGCCTCGGCCTCGACCCGCCGCTCCCAGGAGAAGGGTGGAGGGCGGAAGGGGAGGAGCGCGTTCGGGACCTCGGTTCCGGGAAGGAAATACACCTTCCGGACCGGATCCCACATCGCGCCGTGGTGAGAGGCCTCGCTTCTTCGGTGGAAGGGGATCTCCAACGTCCGTACCGAGGCGTGGAGCTCTACCCCCACGGGCTTTCCGGGGTCGGGGGCCAGGGCTTTCTCACCGGCTGTCGGACCGTGGATCTTCCCGCGACCCGCCGTCTTGCGGGGGGTGTTTTTCCCCTTCTTCCGAGTCGCGGACGAGGAGCCTTTCTTCTTGGGGGGCATGCGGGCTGGGGGCTGAGAGTGGGAGGAAGGGCAGGCCGGAAAGCTCCGCCACCACGGCTATCTCCCCCACCATGGGTACCAGGGAGGTGCGAGGAATGACCCAATGAGGACATACAGGATCAGGGCGACGAGGAGCCAGAATAGACAGCCCGTGGGCGCCCCCGGGTAGTAGAAGGCCCTCGGGGGGACATCTCCTCGGGCACGCTCCGGCGGATCACCGGTGGGCGGCTCGTCGGTGTGAGGTGGGTCGGGAGGGCCCTCGGCCATGGTCGGGTCCTTTGGTTGGGATAGAGACGTGGAGTTCCGCCGCAGGGGAGCATTGCGCCCTCGGCCTCATGTCCCGGAAGCTGCTCCCCGGGGGGAGCCGTCTACTTCCTCCAGCATCCGTTCCCCGCAGCCCCCGATCAGTTCCGAGGCGAAGGCCGGAAGCTGGGGCAGGAGGGGTTCGTCCTCGAACCAGTTGGTCCCCAGCGCTTAAAGCCAGGGATCGAAGGTGTAGTCCATGGGTTCTCCAAATTCCAGGTAGGATGGACTGGCCCGGATTCCTGTCCCACGGGGTCTTTCAGCCGATCCTCATTTTCCACCCTGATTACCCGCCATGAGTGACGAATCCTGCGTCGCCTTCCTGCAATGGGCCCTTCCACGGATGGAGATGCGATGGAAGGGCTTCCGGAAGGTCCGGCGCCAGGTGTGCCGACGGATCCGCCAGCGGATGGCGGAGTTGGAAGTCCCTGGCTTCGAGGAGTACAGGACCTACCTGGAGGGGCACCCCGAAGAGTGGAGGCGTCTCGCACCGCTCTGCAGGGTCACCATTTCCCGATTCGCTCGGGATCGTGGGATCTGGCGGCTCCTGGGTGAAGAGGTCCTTCCCGGGCTGGCCGGGAGTCTCCCCTCCGGCGCGCCCCTCCGGGCCTGGTCCGCCGGATGTGCCTCGGGGGAGGAGCCTTTCACCCTATCGATCCTCTGGAGGATGGAGTTGGAGCCCCATTTCCCGGGACACCCCCTGGAGGTGGTGGCCACCGATGTGGATCCGGCGGTCCTCCAGCGGGCCCGGGCCGGCCGCTACTCCGCCTCCTCCCTGAAGGAAGTGGCTTCCCATCGGGTGGACGCCGCCTTCACCCGGGTGGAGGTGGAACAGGGGGAGACGATCCATCGGCTCCGGGACGAATACCGCCGGGGCGTCACCTTCCTTCGCCAGGACCTCCGCAACGAGATGCCGGAAGGCCCCTTCCAGTTGATCTTCTGCAGGAACGTGGCGTTCACCTACTTCGACACCACCCTCCAGCGGCGAATCCTGGAGGGACTGCTGGAGCGCCTGGTCCCTGGAGGCGCCCTCGTGCTGGGGAGCCACGAGAAACTACCGGTCCGCAACCCTTCCTGGCCCCTGGCACCCTGGGTCCGAGGCGAGCCGGTGTATCGTCTGGAGCGACTGGAGAGCTGAGGGGGGAGGGGAGGAATTCCGGATCCCTCCCTCCGGCACTGGATACCGTCCCAACGGAAAATGATGAAGGAGATCGATGCAACGGGAGGAACGGTAGTGTTCGACTGGCGGAGCGGCTTGCCGGGGAGGCGGCGAAGTCCAGCCCCGACACCCTGGAGAGCCCTCCGCCAAAGGTGCGGTTCACCGGGTTCGGGGACAGCGCCCTGGAGTTCGAGCTCCGGGCGTGGACCGTGACGCTGGCCCATCGGCCGGGGGCTTCCGAAGCGATCTCTACTTCGCCCTCTGGGACACATTCAAGGACCATGGCGTCAATGTCCCCTTCCCGCAGCGCGACCTGCATTTCAAGGACGGGGTTCGTCTCCATCCTCCGGGATGACCCGGGGATCGCATCCCCTTCAGTCCCTGATCGGACGATCTTCCCTGCCCCCCCTCGTGCCCCTGCTACCGGCCGTCTACCTGCATCCACTTGAGGTGGGGATCTCGATGTCCAGCCTGGAAAGAGCCCTCGCCATTCGAAGTTGGGGGGCGGCCCCATTCGAGCAATCCGGCGCCTGGAAGGTGGCGCTGTTACTGATGGCCCTTGGCTCAATGGGGTCGGCCCGGAGCTTCAGGTGGGCATAAAGGGGGCGGCCCTCGCCACTCTCGGGACGGAGCTTTCCCGCCGCATCACGGGGGGCCGGGAAGATCTTGAGCCTCACCACCCTCAGAACGTTCCCGCCGATGGTGAGGACCCGCTCCCGGTCCTCGTCCACTTCCACCACCACGTCGCAGTGGCTTCGGGCGCCGCCCCCAAGGTGACGGCGGCGCTCGGCAAGCGAACGGTATGCGGGACGGTTGGACTGGCAGAGGAGGTCGCCCGATTCGACCACCGCCTCGCCGATGTCGTAGGCAACGAACCCCGCCTGGGGTGAGCCTCCGTCCCGGGCCCGGATCGCCTGGTCGACATAGGTCCAGTGGGCGATGGCGTGCTGGAATGTCTGGGGGCTTCCAAGACCCGCCTCGCACATCACCCAGGAGATGAAGGCCGCCGACCAGGGCGCCCGCCACCGGGCGGCCACTCCGCCCGGCCCGTTCCAGCTCCCATTCTGCTCGCGGACGATTCCAGGTCCCTGGGGGGTCGCGGCCCAGTAGCCGGCGATGGTGCTGGCCACCCGGGCGGACTCCTGGGGCCCCAGGGGAGGCGTCCTCCGGGGGCCGACGGTCCACTGGGGGGGGCTGCTTTCCGACCCGGAGAACGCTCCCGGAGGAGTGAGCCTGGCGCCGTCCCGCAGGTCCAGGACGGGAAAGCCGAAGAAGGCCCATTCCTGCACCGCGATGTCCACGATCCGCCGGCGCAGCTGGTCGGTGGGGAAGTCCCGGCACTCGCCACGACGGACCACCATCTGTCCCGGTCCGCCCTCCACCCAGGTCGACGGCGGAACCACGTCCAGGAGTTGGGAGGGAAGCCGGGGCAGGGTAACGTCCTGGGCAGAGAGGACGGCCGGGGTACACGCGATGAAACCGGCCGCGATGGCTAGGATGGCGAGTCGCATGGGCAGAGGGTCGCTCCGGATCTCTTGCGCCCAGGGTTGCTGGCGCAGGGTTGCGATGGACGTGGTGCCAGGTGCCTCAAGGGTACCCCTGGGCCGAAGCCCCGTTCATGCCAGTGGATGCCACAGCCACCTCGAGTGTTAGGGGGCGTCTTCCACCACCCGCAGCCGGGTCACCCGCGTCACCGAGAACTCCAGCGCCGCCTCGAGCCGCCCCGAGAGCGTGGCCTCATCGATTCGCGTGAGTGTCCCCCAGCGCACATCCCAGAGGGTGCCGGCGACACTGGTGAAGGGGGCCCCAAGAGCGAAGGTGGTGGAAGAGGACGTGGAAGAGTTGGTGAGGAGCTGGTGGTCCTCCTGTTCCTCGGGTGCGTCGGGGGCCCTGGAAACACGGGCGTTCCAGAAGGAGATCACCTCTCCGGAGAAGGGAAAGGGCGGCGAAACAATGGGAACGTCGATCCAGGCCACCCCACCTGCGGGGACCTCGACCTCCGGCGGCGCCACCCCCCTGGGGAAGGGCATTGCCTCGAGGGGCCAGTCCAACTCGCCGATCCCGTCCAGCCAGGGGATGCTGAGCGCGACCACCTCCGGTAGGCTCCCGCATTCCCGGGTGGCTCGGTAGATGAAGGGCGAGAGCTCGTGGGGCCGCCGCGCAGGCAGATGGGCTGTTCCCGCTATGTGGGCGGTGGAGTCCCGGGCCGGGACGAACCGACCATCCTGGAGAAGGGGCCAAGCGGAGATCCGGACGGACCAGCATGCCCCTTCTCCCTCGAGCTCGGAAACGGTGATCCCGATGACGAGCCGCGCCGGTTCGTCACCGACGAGGGGGGGATCGGTGAGGTCCAGGGTGCAGGCCCCGGTCGCTGCCAAGAGCAGGAGGAGCGGGAGGAGCGAGAGACCCTTCATTTTCCCTCCAGGAGGTGCGCTTCCACCTCCCAGGGGCTGCGGCGGGATTCGGCTCGGGTGCCGAGGAGGAGGCCCACCGATCCCAGGAGAAGGTCGGGATGCAGGTGGTTCTGGATGTGCTTCCCGCCGGGGAGAAGCCCCAGGAGGTGGCGTTCCACGGGCTGGGCCGCCACTCCCTGGAGGAAGTCGAACTGGAGGACGTGGACCCGCTCATGGGCAAAGACGAGGGGCTCCCGCTCTCCGAGTCCATCGGAGAGGAAGAGGACGCCGCCCGCCGCCGCACCACTCACCGATTGACCTGATGGCGTTCGAATCCGCCGACCCCGGTCCGGGCGGAAGACCGGTGCGCCTGCCGAAAGGCTCTCGCCCCAATCCAGGGTGAAGCGGGAGTCCGCCACCCCGTATCCGAGCCAGTAGAGATCCAGCCCGCTCACACTCCAGAGGGGACGGGGAGAGTCGGGCCCGCGGAGCAGGTGGAGCCGGAGCGGTCCGAGGAAGAGGGAAAGATCGTCGGTAAGCCCGCCCCCCTCCGCCACGCTCCTGGTTCCCGAGACCGCTGCCCCGTGGAGCTGGCGACCGACCAGGCCCGCCCCCGTGAACCTTGCCGCGGCCACTCGCTTTCCCCCATAGGCCGCTACTCCGGCGAGGGCGCCCTCGCCGAATCCCCCTCGGAAGGCGTCTGCGAGGGGCTCCCCCCGGGCCCAGCGCATCACGGTGACCAGGGTCCCGGCGACGAGGGCGTTGGCTCCCGCCAGCCCCGCGTCCACCGCCCACGTCGGAGTGGAGAAGGTCCCCTCGCTGGACTGTGCTCCCGCAGGTGCCGCCGCGGCGAGGGCCAGGAGGGGGAGGGCCAGGAAGTGGAAGGCGCGGAATCGCATGCCTGAAGCTCGTTCCGGGGGCTCCCTGGCCGCAACCGCCCCGGGGCCCGAGTCATTACCCCACCGGATAGATCCTGAGGGTGGTACCTTGCATTTCGCTCCGCGACTGAGCCGGTTCACTCCCGCGATCCACGCCGAAACCTCCCTCCCTCCACGCCGCAATGTCCTCCTCCCGCAGCCCCCTCCTGCTCATCGCGCTGCTCGCTCTCCTGATCCTCTCCCTCTGGCAACTTCAGGGGGACGAACAGGGGATCACCCGGGAATCCCTTCACGTCGGAGAGACCCCGGTGACGGTCTACCGGGGCGAGGACCGGGGCGAGGACCGGGGCGAGGACCGGGGCCAGGCGAGGGGCCCCGCTCCGGTGGTCCTGGTGGCCCATGGCTTCGCAGGGTCCCGCCGCCTCATGGAGCCCTTCGCCCTGGCGCTGGCGGGGAGCGGATACGTGGTGGTGACCTATGACTTCCTGGGGCACGGGCGGCACCCACTCCCCATGCGGGGGGATCTGATGGAGCAGGATGGGACGCCGGCCTTCCTGATTCGGCAGACGGGGGAAGTGGCCGAGGTGGCGCTGGGGCTCCCCGGGGTGGATGGGCGGCTGGCGGTGGTGGGCCACTCCATGGCCACCAACATCCTGGTGCGCTATGCGCAGGAGGACCCCCGAGTCACGGCCACGGTGGGCGTGTCCACCTTCGCCCCGACCGTCGACGAAACGAGCCCTCGGAACCTCCTTGCGATCGCAGGGGCGCTGGAAGGTCGCCTGGAGGCGGAAGGCCGGCGGATGGTGGCCATGCGCACGGGTGGGGAGCCGGAGTCGGTGACCGCCTTCACCACCTACGGCGACCTGTCCGAAGGCAGCGCCCGACGCCTGGTGGTCTCTCCCCGGGTGGAGCACGTGGGGGTGCTCTACAGCGCCACGACGCTGGACGAGACGCGGCGATGGCTGGATGGCGCCTTTGGCCGGGAAGGCCAGGATCCACTCCCGGGCCGGGCCCACGGCCGGGGACTCTGGATCGCCCTCCTCATGACCACCGTCTTCCTCCTGGCCCGTCCCCTGGCCGCGGGACTCCCCCGGGTGACTCAAACCCCGGGGGGCGCCGACGCCCCGTGGAGGCGGCTGTTCCTGGTGGCGGGCCTCCCGGCCCTGGTCACCCCGCTCCTTCTCCGTCCACTTCCCACCGGGTTCCTGCCGGTGGTGGTGGGTGACTATCTGGCGGTGCATTTCTTCACCGTGGGAGTCCTCACCGCCGGCCTCCTCTGGTGGACCGGCGGGCGACCCGGGATGGGGCGGATCATGGGGCGGATTCTCGGGCCGAGCCCGGAGTCGAGCCCGGAGTCGAGCCCGGAGTCGAGCCTGGAACGGGCAGGGGCGCGGGGGCCCGTGGCCCTCCGGGTGCTGCTGGGGGCGGCCGGGATGGTGGCCTTCTTCCTGGTGCTGATGGCCTGGCCCCTGGACCGCTTCTTCACCTCGTTCTTTCCGGTGGCCGAGCGCCTCCCCCTGATGCTCGCCGTCCTGGTGGGGACCCTCCCCTACTTCCTGGCGGACGAGTGGCTCACCCGGGGAGCGAACGCCCGGCGGGGCGCGTACGCCTTCACCAAGGTCCTCTTCCTCTTGTCCCTGGTCCTGGCGGTGGGGCTGGATTTCCAGGCGCTCTTCTTCCTGATCATCATCTTCCCGGTGATCCTGGTCTTCTTCCTGGTTCACGGCCTCTTCAGCCGCTGGGCCTTCCGAAGCACCGGCTCGCCGCTGGTGGCGGGGCTGGGTAACGCGGCGGCCTTCGCCTGGGCCATGGCCGTGACCTTCCCCATGTATGCGGGGGTGTGAGGGATCAGGCGCTCCGGTTTGGGCCCCTCAGCTCCTCACCGGCCGCCATCTCCTCCTCGATCAACTCGATGAGGCGCCGGACCGCTTCGATGAGGGGCGCGGCCTGTTCCTCGGTGAGAAAGGGGCCGACCAGGGCGGTCACCTGCCGGAAGAAGCGCTGAAGGGTCTGGAAGGCTTGCCGGTGGCGGCCCTGCTCCCACTGTAGAACCGCCTGATCGATCCGACGCCACCGCATGGGGGGACTCCTCGCCGGTCCACGGCGCGCTCTCGGAGATGGCCGAAGCCCCCCAGCACCCGATGGAGTCATCGCGCTCGATGCCGCAGGAATGGTAGTATCTTGCGCGCAGCTGGGTGTAGCGGGTGCCTGCAGGTGGCGACGACTGGCCATCCAGGTCCCCCCCCAGCAGACCACCGCCCCGCCCGAGCGGATCGCGCAGGTGTGGCCCCCACCCGCGCTCAGGTCCGGCGAACCAGGTGAGGAGTCCGGGACCGGCGGAGGGACGTTGGCGGCACGGTGGAGGGACGTTCAGTCGTACTTCTTGGGATCCGCCCCGACCCGCTGGTCCTCGGGCGTCTGCTGGGTGTTTCCCATTCGTCCCGCTCCCTTGCTGGAATCGGCTTCCTTCGGGGTGGGGTGTTCGGGCTTGGGGCCCGTCTCGGGGCCTTCCTGGCCCTCTTCCTTCACCTTCTCAGGGTCCTTCGTTTGATCGGTCATGATCCTCCTCCTTCTCGTTTGAGTGTCCTCGATGCAGCCGATTCACGGTCCGGAACCGTCCGCCTGGTCCAGCAAAGCAAGGAAGCGTCGCTCGGCCTGCCGGAGACCGCGAACCGGGTCCGTCTTCACCTTGTCCAGGAAGGCCCCCAGGGATCCCTCCATGTGGGTGTCCACCACCACCGGGTGCACATAGAACTCCCGACAGATGGCCGGCGTATTCCCCAGCGCGTCCGCCACGAGGTCAAACCCCTCGGAGAGCTGCTCCCGTCTCACCCCCTCGTCTTCCGCGGCCGGCAGGCGGGAGAGGGCCTCGAGGAGCTGGATCGTGCCGGACCAGGTGCGGAAGTCCCTCGCCGTGAAGTCCGAATCGCCGGCCTCGCGGATATAGGCATTCACGTCGGCGGCGGATACGGGGTGCCGCTCCCCATCCTCGTCCTGGTACTGGAAGAGCTCGTGCCCGGGGATCTCGTAGCAGGCCTGCAGGATCCGGGCGAGCTTCTCGTCGGCCAGTCCCATCTCCTGGTCCTTTCCCCCCTTGCCGCGGAAGCTCACCCGTGCGCCCCCATCGGTGAAGTCCACGTGCTTCCGACGAAGGGTGGTCAGCCCGTAGGAGCCGTCGTTCCGGCTGGAATCCGGGTTTCCGATGCGGATGCCGGTGAGGTCAAGGAGTCGCACCAGAACCGCCAACACCTTCCGCCGCGGCATGCCCTCGTGTCGCAGATCCCTCTGCACCCTTCGTCGAATCCGGGGAAGCGTACGACCGAATGCCGCCATCCGGTGGAACTTCCGGTGGGCCCGGATCTCGACCCAGGCGGGGTGGTAGCGATACTGCTTCCGACCCTCGGCGTCGCGTCCGGTGGCCTGAATGTGCCCCTTGGAATCGGAGCAGATCCAGACGTCGGTCCAGGCCGGCGGAATGGCGAGCTCGCTGATGCGCGCCCGTTCCTTGTCCGAGGTGACGAGGCGGTCCGCCGACGTGTGGTAGCTGAACCCCGTGCCCCGACGAACCCGGTGAATCCCGGGTTCGCTTTCGGTCACATACCGGAGCCCTGCCTCGCGGGCGAATTCCGCTGGCTCCCGGGGGGTGAGTTCCAGTGCCTCGTCGGACATCGGGAAGGTCTCCTGCCTGGTGGCCGTCTCCCCAGACATAGCAAGGACCATACCGACCGGATGGCTCCTCGGCGCAGCCGTCAGGAACCCGTGCTCCCGCCTACGAAGGAGCCCCGGGGTTCGCTCTGGACCGCACGACGCGAGGGGACCGCTCGGTAAAGGGTACCCAACCACTTGTACATCCTGCGCATCGGCGACCAAGCCCGCATCCGGCAGGCGGCCCCGTGTATCCAGCGGATCCGGTCGTCCACGACCCCCATCGAAGGTCTCGGCCCAACGATTCTCAATCGCGCCACTCCCGGGCGTACTTCTTCCGGTACTTGAGGTCCTCCTCGGACTCGATGAGCTCCTCGGCCTTCTCCCGAACGCTCTCGTCTCCGGTCCCGTCGTAGACCTTTCGCAGGCTCACGCAGATATCGTAGCGGATCAGGGTGCAGTTCTTCTCTTCGATGCATTCATGGAAGCGGCCCTCGAGGCCGGCCACCAGTCGCTCCCGCTGTTCGGGGCCCGCCACCCCCACCTTCCAGAGCGACTGCATGCAGTGCCGGGCGGTGACGAAGCGGGGGTCCCGGGTGACGGCGAGGAGGGCATCGAAGTCGTCGAGGATGCGGCGCTCCGGGTCGCTCCCGGCCAGATTGCACAGCACCTGCGCGGCAATCGCCCGGGTCCGGTTGTTCTTGTGCGGCAGCAGGGCCACCACTTCATCCCAGACCTCGTAGGCCCAGGGAACGGGATCTGTGGTCACCGACATCAGGTGGGTGAAGGCCTGGCCCTGTTCCTCCCTCCCCCCCTTGTCGATGGCTTCCAGGCTCTCGCGGATCTTCGGGTCCATGGTGCCTCCCGGAGTTGGGGCCGTGACTCCTAGGTCCCGGCTTCGGCGACGGCTTTGATCTTCCGAAGGCGCACCTCCCAACCGACGGCCAGGTCGTGTAGCCAGCCGGCGGTCTGGTGGAGAGGCTCGGGGTGCACCCGGAAGTGGACCTCCCGCCCCTGGCGGCGGGAGCGCACGAGCCCGGCTTCGCCCAGGACACCCAGATGCTTGACGATGGCCTGCCGCGATACCTTGAGGTCGGGAGCGAGGGTTGTGGCGGTGGCCTCACCGGCCTCGGCGAGGCGGTTCAGAATGAGGCGGCGGGTCGGGTCGGCCATGGCCCCGAGGACGTCGGCGCTCGAAGGGCGGAGCGGGGAGCACGGGCTCATCGGGCCGAAAGCGGGGAGAGGTAGCCGTGGAGCCCCGCGAGGGCCGTCTCCCATCCCTCGGTGTTGGCCTCGAGATGACCCCGTTTCCCAGCCGCATCGCCCTCCAGGGAGCGGAAGCCCGACTCCAGCACCGTCAGGAGGGTGCTCCCCTCCCCTCGAGGCTCCAGGATGAAGCGCACCCACGTGCTGTTCCCCGGTCGGGGCGGCTCGTTGTCCACCAGGGACCACCTCATGGTGAAGGTCCGAGGAGGATCGAACTCCTCGATGACCCCCAGGGCGGTGCCATGCTCCTTCCAGCGGAGGACGACCTGGCCACCGATCTCCCCTTCGACCTCGGCCCCGTCGTCGGCGAACCAGGCGGCCAGGTGCCGGGCCTCGGTGACGGCGGCCCACACCCGATCCGGTGGGGCATCGATGACGATGTCGCGTTGGATGGAGTCGGAGAGCATGATGGCCTCGGGGGGCGAGGGGGGGGGCCGGATGAGCGGGCTGCGCCGGGTGCGGTGGCTGCCCCGGCTGCTGGGAGATGCGCAACTGCAGGGTAGCACCTCACAAGCGGAATGCGCAACTCCAGGGTTGCACCATGGTCCTTGGGGGAGGCGGGCACGGACCGCACCGGACCGGCGGGATCCGCCATCCAGGGCGTAGTGTGAAGCGCTCCGCCGAACCTCGCCGGGTCTCGCGTTTTGGAGGGTTACGAGGAAGGCGGGGAACGATGGGAGGGGCGTCTCCGGACTCGACGGAGGACACAGGCCATGAAGCGACTCGACCCATGCCGGCTCCTCGCCATCCCCTTCCTTGTCGCCCTCCCCGTCCTCGCCTCGTGCGACATCCTGTAAACCATCCAGGACGGACTCCTCGTCGAGAGTCCGGAAGGGACGCTCATCATCGGCGACACCCTCCGGATGAGCATCGAGCGACTGGACGGCTCCACACCCTCCCCGTCGTGGGTGCGATGGGCCTCGTCCGACGAGACCATCGCTACCGTGGACGAGACCGGGCTCGTTACCGGCACGGGGGTGGGCCAGGTGGAGATCAGCGCCAGCGTGCAGGGGCTCACGGCCACCCTGTTCCTTTGGGTCTGGGAGCTTGCCCCGCCCTTCGTCTCAGTGGAGGTGGGACTCGCACATTCCTGTGGTCTGGCGGAGGATGGGCGGGCCTGGTGCTGGGGCGCGAACTGGGACAGCCAGTTGGGCGTCCCCTTGGTTCCCGATCGGTGCCTTCCCAGTGCACCTCTCCCTTGCGCGACGGGCGCCCTTCCCGTCCTGACCGACGCCCGCTTCGAGACCCTGGCCCTCGGTGGCAACCACAGCTGCGGGCTCACGAGCTCCGGGGTCGCGTTGTGCTGGGGTGCCAATGTCAGTGGACAGTTGGGCGACGGTGGAACGACCACCCGGTGGAGTCCGGAGCCGGTCGCCGGGGACCATGTGTTCCGGTGGCTGGCGGCGAGTCAGGCCGGAACCTGCGGGATCACCGAGCTCGACGAGCTCCTGTGCTGGGGGTCGAGCCCGTCCGTGGACCTCGAATTCGACGGGACGGCATAATGCTGGGGCCGGAACGACTTGGGCCAGCTGGGTGGCGGCACCACGGACGACCGCTGGGAGGCCAGGGCCGTGTCGGGAGAGGAGTCGTTCGCGAGCCTCGCCGTCGGTGCTTCCCACGCGTGCGCCGTGGAAGAGGAGGACGGGCGTCTCTTCTGCTGGGGCCAGGATCGGACGGACTTCGGAAGGGGGGGCGATCCCGTCCAGGCCTCCGAGCCGCTCCCCGCCGCTCCCGGGCTGACCTTCACCTCCATCGCCGTGGGTGATGGGCACACCTGCGGCGTGGCGGATACGGGCACCACCTGGTGCTGGGGAACCAATATGTTCGGGACGCTGGGGAGCGGGCGGAGCAACCCGCAGCCGGTCGCCACCCCCGTCCGGGTGGTTCGCAGGAGCGACCTTCCCTGAGGCCGGCCGGGGCTGCGGCTGACCTTCGCCCCGGCGGAGGACCCGGACCTGAACCTCACCCTCAATGGCTCCGGTAGCTAACTTCCCGTGGTGTGCCGCCCCCCGTCCCTCCGGTCCCCCGGGGATCTCCGTCCCCGCGCCGTCCTGAACCACCCTCCACCTTCGCGCCATGGGAATCGCCACCCGACTCCTCGCGGTTCTGGTCCCCTCCATGGTGGTCATCATGGGGGTCTACGCGTTCATCGCCCTCCACCAGCGGGCCGAACTCATCAGCGAGGCCCTGATCCGGGAGACGGAGACCCTGGCCCAGGCCTTGCGTGCCGTGACCGACAACGCCATCAGGGACGGACGGTATCCGGACCTGGACGCGGTCCTTTCCGGAGTGTCGGAAGACCCGGAGACCTTTCTCGTGGCGGTGCTGGAGCCATCGGGCGAGATGCTTTCGGGCGGGACCCAGGTCCTCCCCGACTGTCTCCCCACCGGGGTGATCCAGGCGCCTCCCGAGTCGGGGCTGCGGGGCTGGGCCGAGTGTGAGGGACGGGTCCGATGGGTCTCTCTCCCGGTAAGGGAGCCGGCCCGGGCCCTCTTGGTGGCTCGTCGGGCGACGGTGGTGGAGCAGGACGAGGCCCACTCCAGGATCCGGATCTCCCTTACGACCCTGGCGCTGGGAGGAGGGGCCGCACTGGTGATTCTCCTGGTGCTGCAATCGACGCTTTCCCGTCCCCTCGAAAGGATTCTCGCAGGGGTCCGGGAGCTGGGTGGACCTTCTACCCTGGAGCCCATTCGCCTCGGCCGTTCGGCGGGAGAACTCAGGTATCTGGCGGAGGCGTTCAACGAGATGGCGAAGCGACTCGAGGAGAAACGACGAACGCTGGTCAAGGAGGTCGAGGGCCGGATCGCCCTCGAGGGGCGCGTGCGCAGGGAGGAGAAGTTCGCCGCATTGGGCCGGCTCACCGGGGGGCTCGCCCATGAGCTGGGGACGCCTCTCAACGTCATCGGCGTGCGGGCCGAGGCGATCCTCGAGAGCCAGGAGACCTCCGAGGACGCCCGGCGCCAGGCCCGGGAGATCGTGGCGGAGGTCGAACGTGTGGCCGGACTCATCCGGAGCCTGGTCCACATGGCCCGGCGGGACCGGCTGGATCCGGAGCCGGTGGACCTCGCCGAGTTGGTTCGGGAGGTGGCCCCGGAGAGGCTTCCTGGCGACATCGGGGGTCCGACCCGTCCCCGCCTCCGGCTGCCTCCGGATCCCGTGATCGTGGAAGGGGACCGGAACCTTCTTCGGCACGCCCTTCTGAACCTGGTGACGAATGCTGTCCAGGCCCTCGCTTCGGAGGAGGGGGAGCGAGACGAACCGGGGGCCCTGGACATCATCCTGGACCTGGAAGGAGGCTGGGCCACGGTGGAGATCCTGGATGACGGCCCGGGGGTTCCTCCCACCGATGTTCCCCACCTGTTCGAGCCCTTCTTCACCACGAAGGACGTGGGCGAGGGGATGGGGCTGGGGCTCGCCATCGCGCGGGGGATCATCGAGGAGCACGGGGGAAGCCTGGAACTCGAGGTCCAGGAACCCCGGGGCGTCCGTGCCGTGGTCCGACTTCCCCAGGAGCCTTCCGCCCTCCCGGGCGCCGGGGAGGAAGGGGCTTCCCAATGACACAGGAAGGCGAGCCCCATGGCCGGCCTGCAGACCAACCCGCAGGCCAGCCCGAAGACCAGCTCAAGGAGCCTGCACCTGAGCGGATCCTCCTGGTGGAGGATGACGACTCGTTCCGGCGGGCGCTCATGGAGATCCTGGACCGAAAGGGATACGTCGTCTCCGGCGTGCCCACGGCGCTGGAGGCCCTGGACCGACTGCAGGAAGAGACCGTGGACCTGATGGTCACCGACCTGGTCATGCCCGGGATGAAGGGGGGCGCCCTCATCGAGGAGGTTCGGGGCACCTTTCCCGAGATCCCTCTGATCGCAATTACGGCCTTCGGATCGGTGGAGGACGCCATGGCCCTCACCCGGGCCGGCGCCGCCGACTATCTCACGAAGCCCTTCCGGACTGCGGCCTTCCTCGCGTCGGTGGAACGGGCCCTCGAGGAGAGCCGCTCCCGCCGGGCTTACTCCCGGAGCCGGCGCCAGGCGGGGGAGCACCTGCAGGGGATCATGGGGCAGAGTGAGCCCATGCGACGGCTTTTCGATCGGATCGGCCGCGTCGCCAACTCCCCGGCTCCCGTCCTCATTTCCGGGGAGACCGGATCGGGGAAGGAGCTGGTCGCCCGGGCCGTGCACCGGGCCAGCGGGAAGGACCCCTTCCTCCCGGTCAATTGCGGCGCCCTGCCGGAGCATCTGTTGGAGTCTGAGCTCTTCGGCCACGTGCGCGGCGCCTTCACCGGGGCGGACAGGGACAAGGCCGGGCTCTTCGAGGCGGCCGGGGGCGGGACCCTCTTCCTGGACGAGGTGGGGGAGCTCCCCCTTTCCCTCCAGCCCAAGCTTCTCAGGGCGGTGGAGACGGGGGAGATCCGCCGGGTCGGGGACGTCCACACCCGGAAGGTGGAGGTGCGGATCGTGGCGGCCACCCACCGGGACCTGGCCGCCGCCGTGGAGGCCGGGGAGTTCCGGGAGGATCTCTTCTGGCGGCTGAACGTCCTGCGCCTCTCGGTGCCTCCCCTGCGGGAGCGGAAGGATGATCTCGCACTCTTGGTGGAGGTCTTTCTGGAGCGCCTCCGGGCCCGCCCCGGAGGGAGCGAGTGGCGGATCCTGCCCGAGACGCTCGGGGTCCTGGGGGAGTATCTTTGGCCGGGAAACGTCCGGCAGCTTTTCAGCGTCCTCGAGCGTGCGGCCGCCTTTGCGGAGGGACATGAGATCCGCCCGGAGCACCTCCCCGGCGACCTCTTGCGGGTGGGGCGCCGGGCCGAGCTGACCCGAACCGCGGTGGAGCGGGAATTGACGCTGGCCGAAGTGGAGAAGGAGTACATCCTCGAAGTGCTCGGGCGGAGCGAGGGGAACAAGACCCGAGCGGCGGAGTGGCTGGGGATCCCCAGGCGGACGCTCTACCGCCGCCTGGAGGAGTACGGGCGGGATTCGGGGTCCGTGACCGAGTGACACACCCGTGCCATCCCGGCACACCCGAGTCTGACCCGAACCAGGCAGGAGGCCGTCTCCGATTGCGGCGGCGCAGGGTCTCCCCGCAGTAACCCCCGGACGGTTCCGAGTTTGCAACGGGAATCCTGGAAATCGAGCTGTGCCCGCAAACGGCTGCAGCCTCCCCTCCTGGATCCCGGACCCGCCTACCCCATATGCCGTCCTTCCCGCTTCCCATCACCGACCCCGTGCTCATCGTGGCGGTGGCCGTGGCGCTCTTCCTCCTGGCGCCCATGGTCATGCAGATCGCCCGCCTTCCCGGAATCATCGGGGTGATCCTGGCCGGGGCGCTGGTCGGCCCCAATGCCCTGAACCTCCTGGACCGGGATCCCACCATCATCCTCCTGGGGACCGTTGGGCTCCTCTACCTCATGTTCATGGCCGGGATCGAGATCGATCTCCATGGGTTCCGTCGCCATCGCAACCGGAGTCTGTACTTCGGGGCCCTGACCTTTCTCCTCCCCCAGGTGCTGGGAATCGGCGTGGGACTGTCCCTGGGGTATGGCTGGGCGACGTCCATCCTCATGGCCAGCATGTTCGCCTCCCATACCTTGGTGGCGTATCCGGTGGCGATGCGGCTGGGGATCGGGAAGAACCGGGCGGTGACCCCGGCAGTCGGGGGCACGATCATCACTGACACGGCCGCCCTCCTCGTCCTTGCCGTGATCGCCGCCTCCACCCGGGGGACCCTGGACACCTGGTTCTGGGTCCAGCTGGTGGTCCTCCTCTCCATCTACGTCCTGGCCACCTGGCTCCTGGTGCCCCGGCTGGGACGCTGGTTCTTCCGAAACGAGAAGACGGGAGCCAACGCCGAGTATCTTTTCGTGCTCACGGCGCTCTTCGTGGGAGCGTACTTCGCGGAAGTCGTGGGGGTGGAGGCCATCGTCGGCGCCTTCCTGGTGGGGCTCGCCCTGAACCCGCTCCTCCCGGAAGGCGGGATCCTCACGAATCGGATCCACTTCGTGGGGGAGGCCTTCTTCATCCCCTTCTTCCTCCTTTCCGTTGGTATGCTGGTGGATGTCCGGGTCTTCCTGGCGGGCCCCCAGGCGTGGATGGTCATGGGCGGGATGACGGTGGCGGTCGTGGCGACGAAGGGCCTGGCCGCCCTGGCGTTTCAGCGGATCGCCGGCTTCACCCGGGATGAGGGATGGACGGTCTTCGGGCTCACCGTGCCCCAGGCGGCGGCGACCCTTGCCGCCACGCTCATCGGGGTCGAGGTGGGCCTCTTCGACGAGGCGATCCTGAACGGCGCCATCGCCATGATCCTGGTCACCTGCATCGTGGGACCCACGGTGGTGGCGCGATTTGGACGGGAGGTGGCGCTCACGGAGGAGCTGGCGCCTGCAGAGCCGGGCTCGCTCCCCGAGCGGATCATGGTGAGCGTCGCCAACCCCGGGAGTGGCAAGCCCCTGTTGGAGCTGGGGGTCCTCGTCCGAGATCGGCTTTCCCCGGAGCCCCTCTATCCCCTCACCGTCGTTCCTGACGACCCCAACCGGGCTCCCGAGTTCGTGGCCACGGCCCAGCGAATGCTCCGGGAGGCCTCGGGCTACACGACCTCCGGCGCGGTTCCCGTTACGCCGGTGACCCGGGTGGATCACAACTTCGCCAGCGGCATCGCCAGGGGCGCGACCGAGGTTCAGGCCACGACGCTGGTCCTGGGCTGGGAGCGCAAGCCTCCCCGCCGCTTCCAGGTATTCGGCACCGTCCTGGACCAGGTCCTGGAGCTTTCCCGGCACCAGGTCCTGGTGGCGAGGATCGGGCCCCCGCTCAACACCACGGAGCGGATCGTGGTGGTGGTGCCCGAGGGCACGGACCACATGAACGGGTTCCCCGAGGCGGTCCGTACGCTGAAGCGCCTGGCCTACCAGCTCGGTGCGCCCATCAAACTCCTGGTTATTGGGTCCGACCCCGGGGCCTATGTGAGGCGGTTCGAGCGGACCCGTCCCGAGGTCGACGTGGAGGGGGCTGAAGCTCCGGGGTGGAGCGGGATGGCCGATCGCCTGGCGACGGAGGTCCGAGCCGATGACCTCGTGGTCATCGTGAGTGCCCGTCGGGGACAGGTGGCCTGGAGTCCGGAACTGGATCAGGCACCCCGGGAGCTGGGCCCCATCCTCTCCGAGAGCATCATCGTCCTGTACCCCTCCGACATGGCCCTGCCGACGGCGCGACTGGGTGGATCCCAATGGGCCCAAGACGAAAGGGTGGCGGAAGAATATCAGGAGAAGGAGCCGGTTGGCCCCACCGGAGAGCCGCGTCGGGAGCTGTGAGTCGGCCTCCTGCTGGTTGTCACATTCTCCGGTCGGTCCGCTGGCGCCCATCCGCTAGCGGCTGAACGACTTACGCGAGTGAGGAGCGAATGTCTCGATTTCTCATGTCGGCGGTACTGATGCTGGGACTCACGGCCTGTCAGGGGGACCGAGAGGTGCTCGAGGTCGATCTCACGACGGAGCGCCTGTCTCCGGCGGAGGTCCAGGATTGGCCTGCTCCAGTCGTCCAGAGCGGCCTGCCCGAAATCACCGTGCAGCAGGTCTTCACGGCCCAGGGGCCCTGCCGAAGGCTGGAGGCCAGGCTCATGCCCCGATACCCCGGCGAGTATCTGCTCCGTGTCGCGGCCGAGGACCTCTCTCCCTGCGAGGACGACACCCCGCACATCGGGTACACCGCGGTGCTGCGGGGGCTTCCGCCTGGAAGCCATCGGCTTCGCGTCGTCCACTTCAGCGCAGACGGCCGGCCCCTTGCCGAGGCTGTCCTGGAGCATCCGATCATCGTGACGGACCGGACGGACCGGACGGACCGGTAGGTCGGAGAGGAGTGGACGTGAACTCGATCGCTTCCCTGGCCCTGAGGAAGGCGTGGGCCTGATCTGACGGGGGATGTCCCGGCGGGCGCCCCACCCTGGACATGGAGAGCTTGCCCCGTTTCCCCAAGCCGGAATATGGTGGGCACGGTACGGTCCTGCGGTTCCATCGTGGTCCCGGCGCAAGGAGGCGATCCCCATGCAGTTTCCCGCCCACTCCCCCGCCCACTCCCCCACCCCTGGTTTCCGATCCCCACCCCGGACTCCCCCCCGGATCCCGTCGGGAGCCCCCTCCCGGGGAGTCGCCCAGTTTCTGATCCTGCCGGCCCTTCTGGCCTTGCTCGGGCTCCCGGCGTGGGCGGGAGCCCAGGGGATCCCTTCGCCGGAGGAGTTCTTCGGCCACCGGATGGGCGCGGATCGGGAGCTGGCCCACTGGGATGAGCTGTCGGAGTACTACCGCCTCCTGGACCGGGAGAGCCCCCGCCTCCAGGTGGTGGAGATGGGCTCCTCCACCTGGGGCAACGACTTCCTGGTCCTCCTGGTCTCCTCTCCGGAGAACCTGGCTCGCCTCGATGAGCTCCAGGCCATCAACGCCCTCCTCTCCGACCCCCGGGGAGCCTCTCCCGACGGGATCGATCGTGCGGTGGAGAACGGGGTGGTGGTGGTGGCCCAGTCCTTCGGCCTCCACTCCAATGAGGTGGCCGCCACCCAGACGGCGGCGGAGCTGGCGTACGACATGGTGACCCGGGACGATCCGGGCATGATGCAGATCCTGGAGAACACCCTATCCATCCTCTTTCCCTCCCTGAACCCGGACGGGACCGGCCGGATCACCGACTGGTACCGCCAGACGGTGGGAACCCCCCACGAGGGCTCGGCCATCCCCTGGCTCTACCACCCCTACATCGGGCACAACAACAACCGGGACGCCTTCATGCAGAACACGGTGGAGTCGGTCTACGCCGCCCACTTCCTCTTCCGGGAGTGGGTGCCCCAGGCGTACATCGACCACCACGAGATGGGGGGTACCAGTGCCCGCTTCTACATCCCTCCCTACGCCGAGCCCATCCGCCCCGACGGCGATCCCCTGGTCTGGCGGGAGATGAACTGGTACGGCGCCCACATGGCCTACCGGCTGGAGGAGGAGGGGTATTCCGGGGTCACCAGCTACTCCATGTTCTCCGGGTGGGGGCATTTCGGCTTCCACTGGATCACCCCCTTCCACAACATCGCCGGGATGCTCACCGAGGCGGCCCGGACAGGGCGCCTGGCCACCCCGGTCTACCTCCACGGAGATCAACTCGAAGGGAATCGTCGGCAGCTCGAGACCTACGAGCCCCAGGTGAACTTCCCCAACCCCTGGCCCGGGGGGTGGTGGCGGGTCCGGGACATCGTGGAGTACCAGAAGCTCTCCGCCATCGCCACCCTGGAGATCGCCTCCCAGAACCGGGAGATGGTGCTCCGGAACGCCTGGCGGAAGGCGCAGAACCAGATCGACCGGGGGGCCCGGGCGGAGCCCGTCACCGCCGGGGTGGAGGGGCCGGTGGCGGGGTACCTGGTCCCCGCCGGGCAGCACGACCCCCTCACCGCCCGGACCATGGTCCATCGCCTCCTCCTGCAGGGGATCGATGTCCAGGAAATCGGCGAGGCCTTCGTTCACGAAGGGCGTTCCTACGAGGCCGGGAGCTGGTACGTCACCATGGCCCAGCCCAAGCGGGGGGTCATTCGCTGGCTCCTGGACCGGACCTTCTATCCGGACAACCACTTCACCCGGGACCGGGACGGGAACCCCATCCGCCCCTACGATCTGGCCACCCACACCATGATGGAGTTCATGGGGGTCCGGGTGGATCGGGTCGCCACCCCGGTGGATCGTCCCATGACCCGGGTGGCGTGGCCCCTGGACGCCCAGGGACGGATCCCGGTGGAGCCGGGTCAGGTCGCCGCCGGGAGCGCGGGGTACGTGGTGGACGGCCGCCTCAACGCGGCCTTCCTCGTGGTGAACCGCCTCTTCGACGAAGGGGTGGAGGTGCGTCGTGTGGATGGCGCCAGGGACGGAGGCGGAGCCGGAACGGGGGTGGGCACTGGAGTGGGCCCCGGGACCGACGCTGGGGCCTCCGGTCCCCGGCCCGGGGACTTCCTGGTGGGGGGCGATGCCCCCCTGGAGGTCCTGGAGCGGGTGGCCCGGGAAACGGGGGTGGACTTCAGCCCCCTGGCGGCGGCCCCCGGGAGCAACGTTCGCCCGGTGGAGCGGCTCAGGATCGGGATGTACCACCGCTACAACGGCGGGAGCATGGACGAGGGGTGGACCCGGATGATGCTCGAGGACTTCGGCTTCCCCTACGACAGCATCCTGGATCCGGGGATGACCGCCTCGAACCTCACACAGAACTACGACGTCATCCTCCTCCCCAACGATCCCCTGGAGATGATGCTGGGTCCGGACCCGGATCCCCTGGCCATGGGGGGGAATGTGCCGCCGGAGTACCGGAGCGGGTTCGGGGAGGCCGGGGTGGAGGCGCTGGAGGCCTTCGTCCGGGGCGGGGGCACCCTGGTGACCTTCGCCCAGGCGGGGGATCTGCCCATCCGGCGATTCTCCCTTCCGGTCCGGAACATCCTGGAGGGGCTTCCCCCGACGGAGTACTGGGACCCGGGCGTGACCCTCCGCACACGGGTGGATACGACCCACCCCGCGGCCTACGGGATGCCGGAGGAGGCGCTGGTCCTCTTCGGGTTCCAGCAGGGAAACAACCAGGCCTACGAGGTGGTGGTCCACGACCACAACGAGCGGGTGGACCGGGTGGTGGAGTTCCATGACCGGGACATCATGGAGAGCGGCTGGCTCCTGGGAGAGGAGCACCTCTCGGGGAAGGCGGCCATGGTCACCGTCGGACATGGCGAGGGACAGGTGGTCCTCATCGGATTCCGGCCCCAGCACCGCCTCCAGACCCACGGCACCCTGAAGGTGGTCTTCAACTCCCTGGTGAGCGGTCCGGGCGGGCCGGAATGAGGGAGGGGGCCGCAGCGGCCCACCCCGTCCGCACCCTTCCTCTCACCCTTCCCATGCCGATTCCAGGATCCCCCGGATTCCTTCCGGCGTCATCCTCTCGGGGTGGGGAAGGTTCCCGAGGGGGGACTCGGCTGCGGCTCGATCCAGGTCCTCCCGGGTCAGCCCCAGGTCCTTCAGGCTCTCCTGGAGTCCGAGACGGGCGTTGAGGGCATGGAGGGCACCCCCGGGGGCGACCTCGGCGCCCCTCCCCAGACCCCGTCCGACCCGCGCCATGGCTTCCGGTGCGGCCTCGGCCTGGTAGGCCACCACGTGGGGGAGGAGGAGGGCATGGAGCCGGGCATGGGGGAGATCGAACATCCCTCCCAGGACATGGCAGAGGCGGTGGTGGAGCCCCATGGTGGTCATCTCCAGCGCCTGGGCCGCCAGGTGGGCCCCCAGGAACGCCTCGCTGCGCGGGGGAATGCTCCGGGGGGCTTCCACCACCCGGGGGAGGGCCCCGGCGAGAACCCGAATGGCCTCTTCGGCCAGGAGCGCGGCCACCGGACTCCGGTCCGGGGCGTAGAGGGCCTCCACCGCGTGGGCCATGGCGTTCATTCCGCTGGCGGCGGAGGTCCGGGCGGGAAGGTCGAGGGTGAGGAGGGGATCGTAGAGGACGGTGCGGGGCGCCACCCGGGGGTTCCGGCCCGTCTCCTTCCGCTCCTCATCGGTAATCCCCCAGATCGAGGTCATTTCCGAGCCGGAGTAGGTGGTGGGGACCGCCAGGATGGGAAGACCGGTCTCCAGGACCACTGCCTTTGCCACCCCGATGGCGGACCCTCCCCCCACCGCCACCAGGGCGTCGGCCCGGACCGACCGGGTCCACGCGACGGCTGAGTCCACCACCTCCCGGGGGACGTGGACCCGGGCTCCATCCCAAACGGGGGCTCCGGTGTCCGCCGTGGACCCTGCCAGGGCGTCCAGGAGGGGACCGAGGGTGGCGGCCCGGCCGGGGGTGGTGAGGACCGCGGCCCGTCGGCAGCCGAGCCGCTCCACCTCCTCCCCGAGTCCCAGCGCCGCGCCGGGACCCAGGACGACCCGAAGCCCCCGGCACTGGTACTGGAAGCGGGGCACCTCTTCGGCATTCATGGGTTGACTCCTACGTCATGGCCGGCGTCCGCCGTCCTCGTGTCACTCCCCCGAGGGCGTGGGGAGGGTGACCGGAGGGAGGGCGCCCTCGATGGCGGGGCGGTTCACCTCCTCCCAGGAGGGGACCTTGAGCCCCGTTCCCAGCGCCGCCACCTCCTCGTCCACGGTGAAGCCCGGGCCAAGGGTGGCGATCTCGTAGAGGATGCCTCCCGGCTCCCGGAAATAGATGGAGGTGAAGTACTGCCGGTCCCGTACCGGGGTCACCTGGACCCCCCGGTCCACCAGCGCCTCCCGGAACTGGAGCTGACGTTCCCCGTCGGCCACGGCCAGCGCCACGTGGTGGACGGTCCCCAGGCCGTTCACGGCGTCCGGGGCCAGGGGGTCCTCCAGGATCTCCAAGAAGGCTCCGCTCCCTCCTCCCCCCACCGCCATTCGGGTATGGGAACCCTCGACGCCGTCCAGCTTCGCTCCCAGCGCCTCCGCCAGGAATCCGGCGGAAGGGCCGGCGTTCCGCACCCGGAGGGTGACGGAGTGGATTCCCCGGATGGCGGCCTCCGCCTCCATGTCACCGGCCACCCAGGGCGTGCGCTCGTCTCCGGGGGCTTCCGCCAGCTCGATGGCCAGCCCCGAGGGGTCCTCCACCACCAGGGACCCGTGTCCGAATCGGGGAGGGGTCTCCCGCACATGGAGGCCCTTCCCCGAGAGGCGTCGGTGCCACCAGGGGAGGGATCCCACCGGCACGGAGAAGGAGGTGAGGGTGACCTGGCCGGCGCCCTTCTGACCCACCCGCACCCCCTGGCCCCGGTAGGGGAAGGTGGTCATGAGGGTGGAGGCGGTGCCCTTTTCGTCCCCGTAGTAGAAGTGGTAGACGCCATGGTTGTCGAAGTTCACCGTCTTCTTCACCAGCCGGAGGCCCAGGAGCCCCACGTAGAAGTCCAGGTCCTCCTGGGCGTCCCCCACGGTGGCCGTGACGTGATGCAGTCCCTCGATGGATGGTGGCATGGGAATCCTGGCGTG
>REED01000130.1 GCA_007695225.1 Gemmatimonadales bacterium | reverse complement strand
CTGGGGGCCGGCGGTGTAGGCGCCGGCGAGCCGCCAGAGCGCATCCCCGTGACGGCCCAGCGCACGCTCGAACCGGTCGGATCGCGCTTCGCTCTCGCTTCCCCGTTCCGTCTCCATACCTGGGTAGTCTAACGAGGCGGCGATGGATTACATGATTGGGAATCGTCGGGGGCGGTCCAGGGATGGCTGAGCCTGGGGATCGGTGGCGTGGCCCACCGCATGAACGGCGACACCGCCGGTCGTGGACAACCTCCCCGCCGGGACTTTACAATAAACAGCGGAAGCTGAGTTCGAAGCAGGCCAGGGTGAAGGATCTTCGGGACAGAAACGCGATTCTGACCGGCGCATCCAGGGGGCTGGGGGCCCACCTTGCCCGGACCCACGCTCAGGAGGGGTAATGGCTGAGAAGGATTCACGGCTGAAACGTCCGCGGCACCCGATGCCCAAGTTCGTGAAGCGAGCACTTGAAGAGCGTGGCCTGATGGAGGACTACAAGGAGCGGCCGGCGTACCAGCAGAACGACTATGTCGGCTGGATTGCGGAAGCGAAGAAGTCCGAGACGCAGGAGAGGAGGCTCCAGCAAATGCTCGACGAACTTGAAAGGGGCGGTGTTTACATGAACATGGAACACCAGCCATCAAGGAAGGAGACAACAAAGGATCAGAGATAGCGACTATTCAACGCATAGGCCCAGGGGCTACACAAGAACCCGGGCTTTCCCCTGGGGATCGAGGCCATTGCCGTCGTCTCTGATGACGATGGCTTACAGAGCGCTGCACCGGACGGCTGCTCCGCTATGCTCCCCATCCTTCGACCCACTTGAGACAGCGAGGAGCCCGGAAAGGTCTCGCCTTCGTTCCAGCGTAGCCGCGTGACCCCCTTCTCCAGGCTGAGGCGGCTCGTCACCCGTTCCACCTTGGTGTCGTCCCGCCCCCGGACGAGGAGTCCGGCCCGCACCCGGAGGCTTCCGTCGTCCTGGTCCACGGAAGCCAGGTCCCGGAGCTGGAGCCCCTCCCGCTGCACCATGCGCACCAGGAGACCCCGGATCTGGGGCTCTTCTTCGGCCCGGCAGGTTAGGAAGAACTGATAGAAGGTCTCCGACTCCACTCCGGAACTTGGGCTCCGGTCCACGAGCCTTCCCACGGGCCGGAGGCCCACGTTGGTCAGAGGGTTGGCCGCGGCTCCGATGGTCCCTTCCACGAGCCACCCGGGTGGGAGAAAGCTCGGCGGGGGTGAGGACGCCCAGGGCCACCCGACCGCCCACGATGAGGGGGATGCTTTCTTCCAAGAACATGGCAACCTCCGTAGCGGTCCCGGGCCTCAGAGGCCCAGGTACCAGGTGGCGATGGAAAAGTAGATGAGGACGCCGGCGATGTCGGCCAGCGAGGTGATGAGGGGCGCCGAGGCGGTGGCGGGGTCGAAGCCGAAGCGGGTCAGAAGGAAGGGAAGGGCGGTACCGATGAGGCTCCCCACCAGCACCACGCAGGTCATGGTGAGGGCCACGACGACCATCACCTCAGGGGCCCGGAAGCTCGCGATCAGCGCCACTCCGAGGGCCATGGTGAGCCCCAGGAGGATGGCCACGAAGACTTCTTTCCCCAGAAGCTTCACCCAGTCCCTCATCTTCACCTCTCCCGTGGCCAGGGCCCGGACCATTAGGGTGGCTGCCTGCGAACCCGCGTTACCGCCGGAGTCGATGAGAAGGGGAAGGAAAAAGGCCAGAGAGATGGTGGCGGCCAGCGTGTCTTCGAAGAACTCGATCCCGGCGCCGGAGAAGATGTTCATGAAGACCAGCACGAGGAGCCACCCCACCCGGGCGCGCCAGAGCACGGCCACCCCGGCCTCCCTGAGGGAGGTCTTCATGAGCCCGATGGGGGCCATCCGGTGGAAGTCCTCGGTGGCCTCGGCCTCGGCGACATCAAGGACGTCGTCGGAGGTGACGATGCCCAGGAGAACGCCGGCCGAATCCACCACCGGGAGGACCGGGAGGTCGTAGCGGGCCATGACGCGCACGGCCTCTTCCCGGTCATCGGTGGCCCGAAGTGAGATCACCGGACCCCGCACCAGGGTCTCGATCCTCGTCTCCGGGTCTGCCATGACCAGTCGGCGGAGCCCGATGGCATCCACGAGCTTCCCGTCCGCCGCGACCATGTAGACCACGCTCACGGTTTCGAACTCGGCTCCCCGTTTCCGGATGTGGGCCAGGGCCCGATCCACGGTCCAGTCGGTGCGCACCATGACGTAGTCCGGGGTCATGAGGCGTCCGACGGACTCCTCCGGGTACCCCAGGAGCATGCGGGCCTCGGATAGCTCCTCCGGAGGGAGGAAGTTCAGGAGGCGCTGGACCATGGGACCGGGAAGCTCGGTGAAGAGCTGGGTCCGGTCGTCGGGGTCCAGTTCCGCCAGGACAGTCCGGGTTTCCTCGTCGGTGAAGTCGCCCAGGAGGGAATCCCGGGCTTCCCCTTCCAGGTGGGCGAAGACATCGGCGGCGAGGGCCTTCGGGAGCGCACGGAAGAGGAGGATCCGGACCGGACCAGAGGTCTCGGCCAAGGCCTCGGCCAGCTCGGCGGGCGGCCAGCCCTCCACACGGGCCTTGACCTCGCTCCAGTTCCGGGAGGCGATGAGTTCCTTCAGGTCGTTCGTCATGACTCGAGCCTCCAGGTCAGGGTCGGAGAGGACGGAAGGGGGCGGGCGTCCAGGCGAGGCCGAGCTGCAAGCCCAGCCCGTCCTCGGCGCCGTCCAGTGAGAAGCCGTAGCTCAGGTCCACTGCGAGCCTGTCCGGGACAACGAAAAGGCGAATGCCGGCCTGGGCTTCCGCTTCCTCGCCCGAGAGGCCCGAGACCTCGCCCAGGAGGCTGATCCTCGGGGAGAGGGAGAGGTCACTCCGGACCCCCCAAAGGAGGCCGCGGTGATCGTGATGGTGATCTCCGTGCAGTTCCCGCTCGAGGGCCCACCCGGCGTTCCCGTGCAGGACCAGGGGGAGCGCCTCGAGATTCACCGTGACCGGGACGTAGGCGAACAACTGGCTCACCCGATCCCCACCTCCCTCGAGAGAGAGGGCGGTTCCCACCACCAGGCCCCACCCCCAGGGAAGGGCGTCCGAGTCCCGGCCCAGAAACTTGACCTCCCCGAAGAGGTGCGGATCCGTGCGATCCGCGCCCCGGTCGAACCAGCCGGCCCCGAGGGTGACTTCGGTGCGGGGGAGAAGGGTGCAGGCGGGGAGCACCCACTGTTCGGCCTCGCCCCACCACGCCTCGACCTGGCATGCACCGGGCTCGGTGATGGCGGCGTCGTCCACCACCCACTGCTGGGCCTGGAGGGAGAAGGGGAGAAAGAACGTGACGGCCATGAGGGCCGCTGCGCCCATGGCGATAAAGCGTGCAATGCGGACGGCGCGGGCCGTAGCCGACGCTCCGCCGTCCCTCGTCAGACGGTCGAGAAAGATTCCAATGAAAGGCATGATGAATTCTCCTGAATCGAAGCCGCCGGAGCGGTCGACCTCATCATGCGTTCCCGGAATCGGGGCGAGGAACATCTGGGGTGGGAGGGACGGGTCGGACCGCCTTCCCACCCGGGAAGATCACTCCAGACCCGGCACCCCACCCCCCTCGGACATGGGGAGGTCGGCGCCCGCCGGCTCCATTGATTGGGGAAGGACCGGTTCCGGTCCTTCTGGGCACAATGGTCCAGCGTCGGTACTTCCTGGGTCGGGGTCTGGCATGATCTCCTCCGTTGAGGGGCATGGGGGTCCGGACGGGGAGCGGCACCGGAGAACGCACATGCGCAGCGCAAAGGCGTACCGGGCCGGACCCACGCAGGACGCGGATGTCGGGCTCGTAACTGTCCGGGGGTGTGGGGCGGAGGCCGGGAAGGGATCGGGTCGGTCAAGGACCCGTCCGGCCCTCCGGAGTGGGCGAGATGCCCTGAAGGGAGAACTGCGGGTCAGCGAGACCGGGAAGCGAGCCCCGGGGCTCGGAGGATGTCCGGAACCGGGGTCCCGACCTCCGTCCACCGTCGACTGTGGGGGTCGTCCATGTTCAGTCCGGTTCGGAGTTCGCGTGCAGGGACCGGAGGCATGACTCCTGGGCCCCAGTTTGACTTCAGCCCGAAGAAAATGGGCCCGGATCCAGGATCGCACAAGTTCCTTTACGGGATCGATACGGGCAGGGCTCGGCCTCGATCAGACCCCGGCCTTCGATCTCGCCGCTCCCGACACGCTCCCGGAGTAGGAGTTCGACCAGTCCGCTCCCCATGACTGGGAGATCTGAGCCGCGTTCCCGGCCGCGTTCCCGCCTACACCCTGCCCGTCCGGTGCTCGCATCGGAGCGTCCTCCACAGCCCATCGGTACATCCTTCGGGCCCCGGCTCCCATGGCGCCCCTCTCGCCCGCTCGCTCCGGTTCCTTGACCCCAACCCCCGGGCTGTCCCCGTCCGTCCACCTCACCCGCTCGCCGCCTGCTTGCCTGGCCAGAGGCCGCCGCGGACCCCGAATCCGGGGTCTCCGACGTTCCGGCCTGGCGCGACTCGTGCGCGGTTCAGCGAATTCGATCCCCTTGCATATCACGTCCTGTACGAACCTTCGGAAGTCAGGGCCTGTCGGCTGAGACCTCCTCGACCACGGCCCGGACCTCGTCGCCGAAGAGCTCCGTGATCTCGTCGGGCTCCGTCTCGGTGTCTTCGATGACGTCGTGGAGGATCGCCGCCAGGAGCGTCGTCCGATCCACGACGCCCGCCGACGCAAGCGTCTCGGCCACCGCGATCGGGTGGTTGATGTAGGGGGATGCGTCGGCATCCTTTCGCCGCTGCATCCGGTGCCGGTCGGCTGCGAAGCGCGCAGCCTTCAGGATCGCGAGCTCGATGGGCTCATCCTTCATCGGGAGCCTCCTTGAGGAAAGAGAGGGAACTACTGCGGGACTCGATCGAACGATGCACGGGGGGTGTGACAGCCACGGTGCGGGTAGGGCCGGCGGTGCTGCCTCCGCCCACCCGCGCCTGTGCTGTCCGATCCGGGCGCCAACACCCCTTCGCATCCCCCACCCCTGCCCCGCGCAGAGCCCCAGCCTCGAGATGGGAGCGCCACTCCAACGGACCCCTCCCGGATACGGCGAAGCAGGTTCCCCTAATGGCTGGAAACGCTCAGGCTGTCGGGAGCGTGGAAGGTCAGCACCAGATTGAGGTGCGGGAAGGAATAGGTGCCAACGAGAAGCCGTTCCCTCCGGTTCCCTTCGACGTACCACTCCGCGCTGATCCTGTTCTCGTAGCGATTGCGGCCCGTGTAGTCGATGTTGCGGCCGCGGTAGCGTACCGAGGTATCGGCCCCTGCGGCCAGGCTCGGGATCCGAATATGCTCGCCCCGGCCATGGACGATGACCGGGGGGAGCCCGAGTCCGACCGGTTCTCGACCCTGACGGTGATCGAATCCCTGACTCCGAGGAACTGGGTCGCTGATGCCGATGCGTTGAAGGTCAGCACGGTCAGGACAAGGAGGATGAAGGGCCACTCCTCGGTTCAGCTCCTCGACAGAGCACGCCGGACGGATCGTACACGCAGGCGGTGCGAAGGCCCCATGGCTGCATGGCGGGCGGCTTCGGCGGCTGCAGGATGAAACCGCCGGAGGCGGCGTTGAAGATGGCCACCTCGGCATCCAGGACCTTTGCGAAACCGATGGCCTCGTAGAACCGGAGCCCGCCCCCTTGGAAGATCGATGCGGGGGGTCACGAAAGCGCCAGGAACGCCGTTTCCGGATCGTTAGCGAAAGCAAGGATCTCAGCGCGCCGACTCCGAAGAATTCGCTCGGTCTCGGCGGTCGAACAGTTGCCACGACGAATCCAGATGACCTTGGGGGGTGGTCCCAGCATGAAGCTCATCTGGTGAAAATCTGAATCCTTCGAGACGATCGTGAACTGGTGGTCCTGCGCGTGCTTCCAGATCCTCGTGGCGTCTGCACGCGCAAGACCCAACTCTCGAACATGCATCGTCCCGGGGAACAGGTCGGACATCCGCGCGACGAGGAGAGGAGAGAGATTTTGATCGAAGAGGCGTTTCACGCGGGAGGAAGGGTCACGAGCCGCCGCTCGCGGTCCGCCGCGAACGTCAGCACTGCCCGAATGTCGTCACGTTCAAGGTCTGGGAAGTCTGCCAGAATTTCGTCTTCGGACATCCCGGACGCCAGGTATTCGAGAACATCGTACACGGTGATACGGAGTCCGCGGATGCACGGCTTCCCGCCCCGCTTGCCCGGCTCGATTGTAATGCGATCTCGAAGTTCCATGTCTGAGCATACCCTCCGAATCAAACGACGGTCAACGCTCCGGTTGATTGTGGTGCTTCATGCTACCCCGTTGATCAGAACGCGGTGCCCTGCGGACCAGGATGGAGACCCGGAGTGGGAGCCTCAAGGTGAGCGTTCGGTGTCGAGCGCATGAATGCCAACATCCCAGGCGCGGGGACCCGCCGCCCGGCCCCTCGGTGTCGCCATCGAGGCCAATCACCCGCTGGTTCGCCGGGACGCGGAAGGAGGCCAGGAGGTGACCTGCCGATTCGAGCAACCACGCTTCGGATTCGCTGCCGGGCGCTGCGCTCCACAGCACGAGCACCCGGTTGGCAGCGTCGATCCTTAGGCCACGATGGGCGCGTCCGACATCGGGTGCGCGCCCGTGGCAACGACCTCACCCCGGAACTGGATCTGAACGGACCCGGTCCGAGGTACGGAAAGAACCTCGCCCCGGGCCTCACCCCCGGAAACGTCGAAGGCGACAACCGGAAACCTCTCCCATGCGCCACTCCCCGGCCCCGCCGCCATCTGGGTGTCGTCGGTGAAGGTGCCGCAGGTTGTGCCGGCCCTCTGCGCAGGATCCGCCTGGTGGGGAATGACAGGTGCACGGCCCCGAAAACCATTCCGGACGAAGTCAGGGCGGGGAGCTCAAGGATCCCCCACCCTACTCACTTCTCGGGGCGATTCAGTTCGAGTCTGCCCAGGCCCACTCCTTGCAAAAGCCCGGCCACCCGCGGTCCGGGCCCTCCGGAGAACTCCGTTGCGCTGCGAACGCCGTGGATCCCCGGGTGCCGTGGCTGAAGCCGGGGCGTTCTGTCGAGATTTCCGTGAGGTCGCGTTCGCCTGGCCCGTACCGTATACCGGTGTGCACGAGTCCATCTCGGTGGCCGCCACCCTCTCGAATCCCACCCACACGATGAGCGTGGTGTCCCTGGGCTCGCTCCAGCGGACGCGGACGTCCAGGCGTGAGCGGGGTCCGGTACGGTAGGAGAACGGCACACCCTCGCCGGGGGCCGCCACGGCCTCGAGTCTCCCTCCGTTCATCGGCTCCCGGACCTCGACCTGCCACTCCCCGGAATGACCCCACCAGACGTTGAAGCAACCCGTCACGGTGAGGCCGAGGGTCGGGACGATTTCCGTCTGCAGCCTGCCCCAGCCTCCCTCGATGGGAATCTCGATCCAGCTGCCTCCCTGGCGCATGCTCTGGAGGAGGTCGGCCTGGGCCAGGACCGGACCCGGAATCGCCAGGGCGGCCACAAGGACCAGCATCGTGTTGAGCCCGATCTGTCTGTTCACGAATCCCTCTGGATGACGTTCATGTTACACCGGCGTGGCCTCCATATACTCCACTGCGGCGCCTTCTACCGCATTCGTACCAGGGAACCCCGGACCGTCGCCGGAGGGGCGCCGCCTCCGGAAGCCCGGAGCGTGAGGGTGGCCCGCTCTCCCGGGGCGACGCCCAAGCGGAAGTGGGCCGCGCTCCCGGCCCGGATGGTTACGGGGACGGGGACCCCGGGCTGCAGGCCCTCCACCGTGAGGGGAAAGGCCCCGTCCTCCCGAAGCACCGGGAGGAGGGATCGGAAGTTCCAACTCGGGTGGCGGTGGATGGAAGCGAGCCCCGACACCCGGTCGTCGGCCACATTTGCGATGCTCCAGCGGGCCAGGGGATCGGGCAGTTCCCTCCCCAGTTCGGCCCGGAGGTTCGCCGCTCCCTGTCGATCCGTGTTCACCAGACGGAAGAAGAAGTCAGCGTCATCGGTCACGTGCTGATCCGCCACGTACCGGAGGAAGGACCATGAGGCGCCCCGTACCTCGAGCCCATCCTGGGGGTCGATGGGGGTGTGGGCCTCGGGGTCCACCAGGTAGGTGATGTACCGGGCCAGGTTGGGGACCTGGAAGGCGTTCACCGCATCCAACCGGCGCTGGTTGGCCCTCACATCCTCGAGGTCCAGGTTCATCCGGGGTGAGAGGCCGCTTTCCTGGTAGAAGAGGAGTTCTTCGGCAATGTGGCTCAGCGCTTCATTCAACCAGATCGCTTCCAGGTTTCCCGTGCCCAGGATGTAGATACGCCGGGAGGCATTCACCAGGTGCTGGTGCTCGTGGACGACGGTGGTAAGGGTCCGGGTCCGAATGAACTCCACGGGAATCGCCTGGCCATGCTCTCCTGCAGGATCCGCCGTGAGCATGTAGAACATCTCCCGCTCATTGCTGGCCGGGCACCCCTGGAAGCCATCCCGGCTTGTTCGGGGAAAGAGATCTCGGGCGAAGAAGAACCCGCCGATGAGGCCGCCGAAGCCGCTGGCCAGTTCGTTCACCGCCGTGGTGTAGAAGATCGTTGTCCTGGGAGGCCCGATCTCCCGGGCCGGTTCCCCGAAATTCCGGGTCGCCAACGGAAACACCTTCTCGTCGAAATTTCGGGCGATCTCCTCGAAATCGGCCCGATCCAGCGCCTGCGGGTTCGCCAGGTCCCGGACCACGATGGCGTGGCGGCTCACCGCCTCGACCCGGGCCTCTCGGAAGATGGGGTCTTCGCAGGCTGAGAGGGTGTTGACGTTCAGCTCCAGGAGGTCGCCCACCTGGGGGAGCGGTGCCGGGGCCGGGGCCGCTTCGAGCAGGAGGTTGAGGCCGCCCCCCGGAAGGCGTCCCACCAGCTCCTCCACCAGCTCCACTTCCTGCTCTCGGAGCCACTGGTGGAATCGATGGTCCTCCAGCCCCGGCAGGTCATCGACCTCGAGCCCAGGATCCAGGGGAGTCGCTTCCGTGCCAACGGCGGCGGCCGGAGCCGGAGCAGTGGAGACCCCGTCCGCCTGGACGGTGAGGGAGACCGACGCCCCGCCCTGGGTGGAGAGATGCGAGACCACGAGGATGTACTCCGATCCCTCCGGTCCCCCCTCCACCCCGAATCGTGCGGAGGACTCACCCTGGAACCCTTCCACCTCTCCCACCTGCATGATGAGGGGCCCGCTCAGGAGCGCCCGGATGGATGGGTCCAACTCCCCGGGCGTGGGGGACTCGCAGCCGGCCAGGACGGCCAGGAGCAGACCCATGGAAGCGAGGTGGAACCGTCTCATGATTTCCTTCACCGGTCGGTCAGAGCGAGTAGCGGAGTCCAATCCGGGCGGCCAGATACCGCACGGCGACCTCCCGGAAGGCGTCGTCCTCGAACTCGAAGCGGGCCGGATAGGCCACGCCGGCCAGGGCAGGCTCCAGGAGGAGGGATGGGCCAACGGGAAAGGAGAGGGTGACCCCCGCCTCCACCCCGATCCCCCAGTCGGAAGGCCGGGTCTGGCCACCGCCCCGGAAGGCCAGTTGATGGAAGATCCCGCCCAGGTCGAGCCGTGGATCCCCGGGGAGCGCTCCCGGAAGGCCGACCCCAACCCCCAGGCCGAACCCGGCGTCCCTCAGGGAGTCGTCCAGGGTGAAGAGCTCACACTCATCGCAGGAAGGGCGACTCCATCGGTAGGAGCCATAGGCGGAGAAACGGTCCGAAAGCTCCACCCGGAGGAGGCCGGAGAGAAGGACTCCCCCGCCCACCCCCAGCGAGGTCTGACGGTCCTGAACCTCCCAGTCCCCCAGGGGGAGGATCCCCCCGAGCTGGACCTCCAGGGAGAGGGGTAGCTCCGGGAGCTGGCCGGCAGCGGAAATGGGGAGGGTGAGTCCGATCCACAGACCCGCCAGCACCCACCATCGAATCCGTTTCCGCATCGTTCCTCCGGCCGCGGGCGATCCTTGAGTCCTCTGACCTACTCATGAGCTTACAGAACGTTCGACCAGCGCTCCGGAAGGAGCCCCTCTCGTCAATTCGCGACGTCTCCTTGGTCTCGGCCTTGGACGGGGGGTCGGCGGCGGATCAGTGAGGGCCGGGGGCCGGGAAGGGAGACGCCAACCCGTTTCGGGGAGGGGGCGGCACCGTGCCCCGCTCGGAGTCCCCTGGGGACGGGTCGAGTGGCGCCGGCCTCCAGGGGTCGTCATCGGGAACGGGGACCTCCAGGGGCTCCCCCGCCCGGAGGACCTGCAGATGGCCGCGAACCGTCACCTCCAAGGGGTCACCCGACTCCAATAGGTATCGCTCCTCCCGGTGGTCCAGGCGGATCCGGAGCTGTCGGCCCTGGAAGCGGAGGGAGAAGGCCAGGCGCTCCCACGGGCCCGGGAGCCGGGGGGTGAAGGAGAGCTTCCCGTCGAAATCCCGGACCCCAGCGAATCCGTAGACGATGGCCTGCCACACGGCGCCGGTGGAGCCCACGTGGACGCCATTGGACACGTTCCCCTGCACGTCTCCCAGGTCCATCATGAGGGCGTAGTGGTAGTACTCCAGCGCCTTCGCCTCGTCCCCGATCTCCGCGGCCACGATGCTCTGCATCCCCGCCGAGAGGGACGAGTCGCCCGTGGTGAGGGGATCGTAGTAGTAGAAGTTCTGCCGCTTCTGCTCCTCGGAGAACTCATTGCCCAGGAGCACCATGGCCAGGACCACATCCGCCTGCTTGATCACCTGGTGGCGATAGATCACCAGGGGGTGGAAGTGGAGGAGGAGGGGGAAGCACTCCCGGGGGGTCTCCTTCAGGTCCCAGCGCTCCCGCTCCAGGAAGTTCTCGTCCTGGGGGTGGATCCCGCGCTCGGCGTCGTAGGGGACGTACATGGCCTGGGCGGCCCGCTCCCATTCTTCCACCTCGTCCGGCTCCAGCCCCACCCGTTCCACCAGCGCCCGGTGTTCATCGGGCCGCTCCTCCGCCAGGCGTCGCACGGCGTGGGCGGCGTAGTTCAGGTTGAGCCTGGCCATGAGGTTGGTGAAGGTGTTGTCATTCACCACCGTGGTGTATTCGTCCGGGCCGGTCACGCCGTGGATGTGGAAGCGCCCGGAATCGCTGTAGAAGCCCAGCCCCCCCCAGAGACGCGCCGTCTCCACCAGGATCTCGGCTCCGGTCTCCGCCAGGAAGGCCGGGTCGTCACGCACGTCCACGTACTTCCGGATGGCGTACGCGATGTCGGCATCGATGTGGTACTGGGCGGTCCCTGCCTGATAATAGGCCGACGCCTCCTCGCCGTTGATGGTGCGCCAGGGGAAGAGCGCCCCCTCCTGGCTGAGTTCCCGGGCTCGCTTCCGCGCCTTTTCCAGGGTGGCATGGCGGAACCGTAAGAGGTTCCGGGCAATGCGCGGCTCCGTGTACGCCAGGAAGGGCACCAGGTACACCTCGGTGTCCCAGAAGTAGTGGCCATCGTAGGCCTGTCCCGTGAGCCCCTTGGCCGGGATCCCGGTGCCTTCCGCCCTCTGGGTGGCCTGGGCGAGCTGGAAGAGGTTCCAGCGGAGGGCCTGCTGCTCCCGCTCCGAGTCCTCACCCATGGAGACCCGGATGTCGGCCCGGTCCCAGAAGCCCTCGAGGTGGGTCCGTTGTCCCTCCACGATCGCCTCGAATCCGTCCCGGATCGCCCGATTCAGTGTCCGTGCGCACCGGTCCGCAAGCTCCCGGGGCGGCACGTTCGCCGAGGTATGGTAGGTGGCGTACTTCGTGATGCGGAGGGGAACCCCGGGCTCGGCATCCAACGTGACGACGAGGCGGGACATATCCTCACCGGCCAGGATCTCCATCTCGTGCCTGGACGCAGTCTCCACCACGTGGTCCACCCCCACCCCCAGGTTCATCCGGCTGTTGGAGGTCCGATAGGCCAGGAGGATTCGGCGGTCCTCCGCCTCCATCACCTGGGCGTTCAACACACGCTGACCGAAGTCCCTTGCCAGGCGGGGGTCGGCGGGGCGCACCCAGGGCTCATCGTCGGGCTCGGCGTCCTGCCGATTCAGCACCTTGGAAACCACGGTCACGGGGGCGGGGTCCCCCAGCACGGTCACCTCGTACGTCATGGCCACCAGGTGCCGGTGCTGGAAGGACACCAGGCGTCGGCTCCGGACCCGGACCAGCTTACCCGAGGGCGTGGACCAGAGGAGGTCGCGGGAAAGGATCCCCTCGCGCATGTCCAGCACCCGCCGGTATTCCCGGAGCCGGGCCTCAGGAAGGAAGAGGGGCTCGTCGTCCACGTAGAGCTTGAAGACGGTGGTGTCCGGAACGTTCACGATGGTCTGGCCGGTGCGGGCGAGCCCGTACGCCTCCTCGGCGTGTTCGATGGGCCAGGTTTCGTGGAACCCGTTCACGAAGCAGCCAGGGGAGAGGGCGGGGCGGCCCTCCTCGTGGGAGCCTCGGAAGCCCACGAAGCCGTTGGCCAGGGAGAATACGGTCTCCGCCCGCGCCAGGTGGGCCCGGTCGAAACGGGCCTCCACGATCCGCCACTCGTCCGGGGGATAGGAGTGCTTGGGAAGGGGCTGGACCTCTCGTGCAAGCATCGTCGATCTCCTCTCTGGACCGGGTTGGATGTGGGTGGGATCTCCTGATCCGCCCGGCCCGGGGAAAGGTTCCGGCCCGGGGGGAGGGGAGCCTACCCCAGCACCGTGTAGAGCAGCAGCGCAGCGGCCAGGATCATTCCGGCCGTCACCGCGCCGAGGAACCATGGCGCGATCCCGGTCACGCCTTCCCGCTGGAGCTTCTGGAAGGTCTCCCGGTACCCCACGAACCCCATGACGAAGATCGCTACACCCGACAGGACCATCACGGTGCTCGCCGAAAGCACCATCCATCGGGGGTGCAACTCGCCCAGGAGCTCGGCGGCGGCGATCCCCACCGCCACCGCACCCAGCCCTGTCCGGAGTCATGCCGCGAATGTCCGCTGCTTCGCAAGGAGCGTCCGCTCCTTTGTCCAGTCCGTGCGATCCTCAGCCAACTCCTGCTTGTCCGTCGAATCAGACATGGCTCCCCGTCTCCCACCCAGTCACCCTGGGCCGGAACCCATTTCGCGTCCTCATGTCCCTCTTTCCTCCAGTTGCTCAACGGCATTCCGTGACATTCGCGTCCGCCGCGGCTCCCTCGGTGCGGGGTGGGGCGGGAATTTCGAGGTGGTGACCTCCTTCAAGTATAGACTTCATCCCGTGGGCATGGTCACGGCAGGGCTCGTGCCCCATCCCTGCGAGAGGGCGGTGGAAGTCCTGTCCTTCTGCCGGGACCTCACCCGGGATCTACCCGACGAGGTGGTGGCTTTCGGGGGGCTCGTCCACGCCCCGGACGGATCGGGCGAGAAGCCGGCCGCCATTGTGTTTCACGACTGTTGTCCCCCGGGTACGGAAGATGCGGTGGTGAACGTGGTGAAAGCCTTCGCTCCCCCGGTGCTGGACGTGATCCAGCCCATGCTCTATCCTGCCGCAAACGAGATGTTGGACGGCGGATACCCCAAGGGTGCCCTCAACTAATGGAAGGCTGATTTCGTCCAGAGCCTTCCCGACGACGTCCACCAGGTGATGGCGGAGTGCTGCAAAGAGGACGACGCCTCGGCCGAGCAGCTCGCCACGGCCTATGGACCCAACCTTCCCCGCCTCCGGGAACTGAAGGGAAGGTACGAACCGGAGAACATCCTCCACCTGAACCACAACATCCCGGTGATCTGGTGACCGGCGGGAGCGAGACGACTCCCCCTTTTGCCCCCCATCACTCCCTCCTCCCATCGCCGGAGGTATCCATGAGCGGTTGTATGAGGTTGTCCGGCCTTGCCCTCGCTCTGCTGTTCCTGAACTCGTGTGCCCCCACCGACGAGACGGCTCCCGTGGCCCTGGATCCCCTTGCGGCGCAACGGGCGTTCTTCGAGGAGATGAGCAGCCTCTGCGGCCAGACGTTCGGGGGTCGGACGATCCTGGCCGAGGAGTCGGACACCACCTTCGAGCCCGCCCGCCTCTACTTCACCGTGGAGAATTGTGGAGACGATGAGTTGCGGATGCCCTTCGTGGTGGGAGACGACGACTCACGCACCTGGATCCTCAGTATGGAGGAAGGGGGGCTGACCTTCGTCCACGAGCACCTTCGCCCCGACGGCACCCCGTACGAGAACTCCGGGTTCGGGGGAAGGGCGTCGGGGGAAGGGTCGGATGTCTTCCAGCACTTCCCGGACTTCCAGGCCACCGAGGAGACCCCGGCGGCGGAGCGGAGGGTCTGGCGGCTCCGGCTGGACCGGGAGTACGAGATCTTTCACTACTACCTGGATCGGGGAGGCCGCCCGGCGTATCGCCTCGTCTTCCACCTGGGACCCCCGTCGCCTGCACCGTAGGGATCACCTCGGCGGAGACTCCGGCCCGGATCGGGGATCCCACCATCGACCCCGCATCGCCGGAGATCCTTCTCTACGCACCTACGCCCGGGGGCGGGATGCAGCTCGTGGGAGTGGAGTTCATGGCCCATCATGATGCGTGGCATGGCGCCGGGAACAGCGCTCCTCCCAGGGTGGCCGGCCAGGACTTCGATCCCCCGAACCCCCAGCATCCCGACGAAGCCATCCGGGAGATGTAGACCCTCCATGTCTGGAACTGGGTCGAGAACCCGCTTCGGGTCTTCGCCCACTTCAACCCGATGGTAAGCTGCGGGTGAGGTGAACGGCGCGTGAGGTGCAGGTGAGTGGCGCGGCCGCCGCCCCGTCAGAACACCAGACCGACCATGGCGTATCCGAAGGTCAGATTCCGCTCCAGCCCCCGGAGCTCCTCCAGGGCGGGCCCGGCCCAGACCCGGCTGAGTCCCGCCTCCAGGGTCACGCCGCTCCGGGGGCGGTGGGTCAGGACCAGATCCAGCTCCTCTCCGAACCGGCCCGAGGAGAGATCTCTCGGTTCCACCACACGGAAGCGATGCACTTTCAGCTGAAATTCGGTCCCGAACCCCAGGTCCATGGTGGCGCTCAGATTCAGATCTCCCAGGCCGCGACCTCCGGCGTTCTGGGGGAGGGAGGTGAAGAGGTCGGCGTAGCCGTGAAACCCGTGGTTGGATCCCCGGAGGCGGTCGAAGGAACCGAGGCGGTCACCACGCCCGTCGTCTCCTGAATAGTGTTCGTAGAGGAGTTGGGTCCGGACCCGGTCGAAGGTCCGGGCCGCACCGGAGGCGAACTGGTAGGCCGAGACCGAGACGCCCTGACGCTCTCCTCGCTGGAGATATCCCTCCAGGATCCATTCGACTCCACCTGCCTCGACCCGGGCGTGTCCTCCCCCGGTATAGTGGGTTGTTCCGGACTCCTCCCCCTCCCGATTGTGGAGTGCGTAGAGGTGGAGGGACTCATCTGCCTGGAGCGGAATGGCCGCATGGGCTCCATGAAGCCAGCGGCTTCCGCTACCTCCTGCCAACCGGGCGGAGAAGAGGTCCGCCGAGACGGCGCCTCTCCCCCCAAGCAGACGCACCGCATCGAAGCGCTGGCCCCGGTGCCCCCAGTTGTTCCGGCTGACCAGTCGCTCGTTTCCCAGTGAGATCTCCTGCCGGCCCGCCCGGACCGCCACCCCCGATCCCAGGAATTCGGACACCTCCACGAAGCCCACGAAGAGGTCCGGGTCGGGATCCCATCCGGATTCGGTTCCCGACCCCCCGAAGGCGATCACGTCCTGGACCACCACCCGCAGGGCCAGGGACTCCGAAAGTCCCATGGCCACGCCCAGGCGGGTTCGCATCATGACATCGGCTGCCGGAGCCGAGGGAAAGTCCGGGGAGCGTTGCTCGTGCCGGGGGCGGAGCTCGCCGATGAGCTGGATCTCCTGGGCAGCCAGCGGGGCGGCAAGGGGGGCGGCCATCGGGAGGGCCAGGGAAGCACCGGCGAGGATGAAAACCAGGAGGACCAGGGGAGTACGTTGCCCAAGCAAGAGGATCTCCGAGGAGCAAGCGGAAGGGCTCGGGACACGGGCCTCGACAAGGCCGGGGCACGTGAATCCGGAGTGCAGAGGCATCGAAAACCCTTCTCTTCCCTCAGGGGTCCCCCTTCAGCGGTTCCTGCTTCCCCGCAGCCTCCTTCCGAGTCTTCAGGTCCCGATCCGCCCTACGGAGCTTCTCGCCGAGTCCCACCGCCAGGTTGCGGTAGAGAATGACGGCGATGTCGGGGCGCCGCGCGACCAGCTCCCCGAGGCGTTCCCGGGTCAGGACAGCCGCCACTGCACCGGTGCGGGTGGAGACGGAAGCGCTGTGGGGAGCCTCGGAAAGCATGGCATTCTCTCCCACCGTGCTCCCGGCAGCCACCCGCCCCACGAGGGCATCGCCGGCGAGGCGGACCTCCGCAGCGCCCTCCAGGAGGAGGAAGAGCTCTGCGGCGGGCTCCTCCCGTTGGAAGAGGGACGCCCCGGGCTCGAAGTCCCGAAGGACCATTCCGCTGGCCACCCTCCGGGCCTGCTCCTGGGTCAGCCCCTGGAAGAGAGCGATCTCCTCCATGTGCGCCGCGATCCCCGGCAGGACGGTGCGGGTCCGGAAGCTCTCCATGACCAGATCGAAGAGGGGCCGAACCTCTTCGATGAGGGACACGTCGCCCAGGGTGGGCGGCACCAGGAGACGAACCATCTTCACGGCATCCAGGCGTTCCACCTCGTGGAAGGCCAGAGCCGGGACATAGGCGGCGGGAAGGAATCCCACTTCCACCAGCGTTCGCTGCAATCGGGGCCCATGGGCGCTGACATCCACCTCGATGTACTCCACCCCGAGCGCACGGGCCCGCTCCACGAGCTGGGCGAAGAGGTGCCGGATGGCTTCATCCGACGCCGCGATCAGCTCGAAGATCCGGATGTTGCGCTCGGCAGGATCGTGAAGGTACCCCAGGGCGCCAGACACGGATTCCGCCAGGGCCTTCGGGCGCCGGGCGACCAGATAGTGGGCCTTCCGGGCCTTCAGCTTGAAGAACCCGTAGTGGAGGCGGATCGGACCGAAGACATCGCGACCCTGCACCCGGCCGCGCTTGATCCGGAGTAGATCGGGCATCTGTTCCGATTCCAGTTCCGAAAATTCGAAGTCGGCGTCGGCAGGGTAGGGTGGCGCGGACTCGTCCACCACCACGTCCGGTGTCATCCCCAGGTGGCTCATGGCCAGCTGGGCGAGGGACGCCACCAGGGGGATGACTCGGGGGTGGTTGCTCCGGAGCTGCAGCGCGGGGCCGAAGTGGCGGGCGAAGGTGGCGATGCTTTCTCGCTGGTGGAATCGGTGCTTCAGGGGGAGGAAGCCCACCGGCGCCAGTCCGAAGCGGCGAGAGATCTGCTGGGAGTAGCAGTGGACGGTTCGGTTGTCCACGATGGCGAGATGGAGTCGATCCTGGATGAGCCGGAGTCGATGGTCCATGATGGCCCCGCCCACGCCCTGCCCCCGAGCATCGGGGTGGACCACCAGGCGCCCCATTTCCCCCACCAGATCGGACTGGGCGCCGATGTCCATGTCCACCGAACCGGTGCCCAGGATCGTGCCGTCCTCCTCGTCCTCAGCCACCACCATGACCATCTGGTCACCGTAGATGGCCCGTTTCAGCCAATCCCGGTCATAGAAGTCCCGGAAGGGATAATCCTCGCCGTAGGTGCCGCGAAAGATCTCACGGATCGCATCGACGTCATCTTCCCGGGCCTCCCGGGTCTGGATGTTGCTCATGGGGAAGGATGGAACGGTTTCACCCCTGCCGCCAGCGGGTGGGAAGATCTCGGCCATCCCATCCAGGATCTCGGCGAGCCCATCCAGGAAGCCCGGGCCCGGAAGATCCCCCGTTCGCCGCTACTCCTCGAGCTGCTCCACGGTCCAACTGGTATAGCGGTTGATGAAGTGCCCGCCATTGGCCTTGAGGATGTCGGCCACTCGCCGGCTTTCCTCGTCATCCTCTGCCGGCGCGGCAATGAGGAACTTCCCCGCCTGGAGCTCGGCGGCCTGCCGCTGGACATGCCCGATCTCCTTGTCCCCGAAGTGCTGGATGATTCGCTGGAGCTGACCGAGAACACCGTGCCGCTCGCCGGAAGGATCGAGACGGCGGGCGCCACTGTCGCAGCAGAGCACCTGGATCCCATCCCGGGGAACCCCCGCCGCGAGGAGGGCGTCCACCGCCGACGAGGCTCCCTCGGGGTCGTCCAGGATGCCCACCACCGAGTCGTCGGGGAAGGAGAGGGAATCGGACTCCGGGTCGAATTGATGGTCTTCCATGGCGCTTCTCCGGATGGAGGAACAGGGGCGCCTTTCAGCGCCAGGGGGGAACGGAATGACCCACGTATTCCTACCCCGTCTCGGAGGGGCGGAGTTCCGGATTTCACTCCGGTCAGGGGGATCACCGGCCGAGCAGTCCCCAGGCCCCGGCCACAACCGCGCTGAAGCCCAGAAGGGCCAGGAGGGCGGCCCCAGCCGCCATGGCGATGACGAGGCCGTCCCGTTGAAGGATCCCCAGGCCCACGCCGGCTACCGCGGCGGCCGCCAGGATGTTCACCCCGGGAATGGGGATGGCCAGCAGGAGGGCCATCACAATGCAGATGGTTCCCTGGAGACGACCCGCGGTGGCCAGGCGGTTCCAGCGGGGACGGACGACCCGGTCCAGCCACCGCACGACGGGACGGGTCCTGCGTATGGCGCCCTGTACCTTCTTCCGGGGAAGGGAGCGTCGCCGAACCCACTCGGGAACCGGGGGGTCGGCGCCCCGGATCACCAGGACGACGCCAAGGATGAGAATGGGGGCCGCCAGGATGGCTGAGAGGCCGACCATGGGGATGGTCTCCGGGAGGCTGAGGATGAGGAGCACGAGGCCGTGGGCCCGACCGCCGATGACCTCGGTGATCTCCCCGACGGGTATCTGGTCCTCGCCCTCCATCTCTTCGATCTTCTTGAGGAGGTCCCCGGTGGACGGGGTATCGCCCTGACGATCCCGGTTCACGTCCGTTCCCCTTTCCCCTGATTGGAGTCCATGCCATGGGTCAGTCGCACGATGACGTCACCGAGGAACTCAGATCGCAGCTGGAAGAATGGAACATGGGGCTCGACGAGCTCCAGTCCCGTGTGGAGCGGGCGGAGGCGGAACGCCGCTCGGCCCTCGAGGCCAGGATCAAGATGCTCCGGAAGGACTATGAAGAGGCCCGGGATCGACTCCAGGCCCTCTCGGCACAGGGAGGCGAAACCTGGACGGAGTTCCGGGAGGGGATGACCCGCGCCCGACGGCTCCTGGACGAAGCACTGGAAGAGACCCAGCCGGACAGCGACGGGGACAGCGACGGCTGAGGCCCCTCATGTCCGGACCCAGGTGACCAGAAAGACGAGGACCAGGAGTACCAGTCCCAGGCTCTCGGCCACGCGACGTACCTTGAGATGCAGCATGCGTTCCTCCGGGAAGTGAACTCAGACCATGTCGAACCGTTCGGACAGAATGCGTTTCTGGGGGATGCCGAGGTCCCTCAACGCGGACTCCGCGATGTTCATCATGGGCTCCGGCCCGCAGATGAAGTATTCGAACTCCGGGGGGGTCTCCGGGAGATGCCGCTCCAGCAACTCCCGGTCGAGAAGACCGGACTCCCCCTTCCATCCCTCCGGGGGATCCTCCAGCACATGGACCACCGTAAGGTGGAGGCGGCTCCTCAGTTCCTCCAGTTCCTCGAAGAAGATGACCTGGTCCGGGGACACGTTGGCGAAAATGAGATGCAGTTCGCGAGGGTCGCCCCGATCGGCGAAGGTGCGGAGCATGCTCCGAAAGGGGGTCACCCCCACCCCACCGGCGATCATCACACACCCCATCCCCGGATCCGTCTCAGGCACGAAGTAGCCGTAGGGACCTTCCAGGAAGGCGGGGGTCCCGGGCCGAACGGTGCGGGCTTCCGCGGAGAAGTCCCCCTCCTCCTTGATGGTGAAGGCCACCCGGTTCGGCGCCTCCTGGGCGCTGGAGGAAAAGGAGTACGGGTGCTGCTGGAGGGTGAAGGGAGTCTCTCCCAGGGTGAGCCAGGCGAACTGCCCAGGGAGGAAGGTCATGCCGGCGTGTCCCTCCGGGACGAGGACAAGGGTCGATGCGTCGCCTCGTTCCTCGTGGACCTCCTCCACCCGCCAGGGCCGCCGCCGCATCCGCCAGGGACGAAGGAGCCGGGTGTTCACCACCAGGGCCACCGCGCCGGCCCCCAGGGCGGCGAATACGACCTGTTTCCCGATTCCCGAAACGTAGTACCCCACCTGGAGGACGTGTACGGTCCCGACGAAGACCACGAAGATGGCGAGCAGCCCGTGGAGGGCGCGCCACCATTCGTAGCTGAGCCGGAAGGAGAGGCGCCAGAGGCTGGTGGCCAGAAGGAGGAGAAGGGCTCCGGTGACCGCGGACAGGGCCACGGCCCGCGGGAGCTCCACCCGGGGATCGAGATACTCGAGATACACGGGGTCGGAGAGGAAGAGGACGATCGGGTGCGCCAGGATGAAGCCGACGGCCACAATCCCCATCTGGCGATGGAACTGGAGCATGGAGTCCAGACCGAAGGTGGTGGCCACCCTCTGGTATCGTCCCGTCAGGACGAACTGGAGGAGCATGATCCCCAGTCCGACGAAGCCCAGCGCCACACCCGCCTCGATCCAGAACGTCCGGGGTGCAACGGGACCCAGGTAGGCCAGGAGCATGGGAGCCAGGGCCAGGATGAGGAACGAGACCGCCCAGAGGGCCGCTCGGATCAAGCTGTACTTCATGTCGTCTCCACAGAGGTGCGATGGATGGGCTTCCTTCCCTCCCGGCGGTCGGTCACCTGATCGGCCCGCCTCATCCAGCCCAGGAACAGGACCACGGCCGCTCCCGCGTATACGAGTCCGGCCGGGATCCACATGATGGCGCCGGCCAACTGCTGGTCCACCAGGAGGTCGATGCCCCACAGCGCGGCTCCTTCTTCATGGGCCGGATACCACGGCTCCCTGGCGAAGAGGAGGAGGGCCCCCAGCGCTCCGCTCTGGAGCGCGGTGGCGAAGACGTAGAGGATCCCTGCGCCGAATCCCGGCCAGACCCCCCGGGCGCCGGACTCGGCCAGCGCCCACCAGAAAAGAAGGGCCGTGACGAAGAAGCTGGCGTGTTCAAGATGGTGAATCCAGGCGTGAACCAGCGCCGCCTGGTAGAGTTCCGGAACGTGCCATGCCCAGAGGGCACCCACGTGCAGGATCAGGATCACGGCCGGATGGGTGATGACAGACGAGCCCCAGCGGGTCGGGAGGAAGCGCTGCCACCACTGAGCCACGCGCCGGCGACCCTGCTCCGGAAGGGCCCAGAGGTACCCCAGCATCGGTCGTCCCAGCACCAGGAGTGGGGCGGCCACCACCATGAGGAGCATGTGCTGGACCATGTGGACCGAGAAGAGGGTCCCGCCCAGTGCGTCCACCGGTGAGGCCAGGGCCAGGAGAAGGGCGGCGATGCCGCCGAAGTAGGACCACACCCTCCACACCGGGAGCCCTCGCCCCCGTCCCGCCGTCCGCCACAGGCGACGAACCCCCGTGCCGTAGAGCGCGGCCAGGGCGTAGATCGGTCCCAGTAGCCAGGGGGCCAGGTTCCAGGCCGCCCACCATTCTCCAGGTGGGACCAGTCCCTCGGGGTGGATCCGGGCCCAGAGGAATCCGCCGGGACCGGGTTCCCGCTGGATGATGGGGCGATCCAGGGTCGGGGTGGCACCGCAGGGGTCTCCCTGGAGGAGGGCGGGGAGCCCCTCCACCAGGATGAGGAGGAGGAAGAAGCCGCTCAGAAAGATCCCCGAGATCGCCAGGAAACTTCCGATGCCGCCTCCTTTGCCGCCGCCTTCTTCGCCGAAGGAGCCGGGGGAGCCGGGGGTTTCCGTTGTCCCTCGGCGGTACACCCGCCAGGACACGACCATGGCGGCTCCGGCCATCAGCGCCGTACCTCCGGTGAGGAGGTGGAGGACCCACGTCCGATCCGCCGCGCAGACGAAGGGGACCAAGGCGTAGCTGAGCCCGAGGTGGAGAGTCCAGGCCACCATGCCCCCGAGGAGGCCGAAGGCGAGACCCGGCGTGAGGATGGAGGCTCGGCCTCCCTTCCATTCTCCGGGGCTCCCTCCTGGGCTCCTTCCTCGCGGGGCCATCAGAGGCGGGGCGCCAGATACTGGACGGCGTAGAAGAAGAGGGACCCCAGGGCCACGAAGCTCCAGTAGATGACCAGGGCCTGGACCCCCGTATACCGTTCCCGGCTGAAATGGCCGCGGAGGCTCAGGGCGAGGAAGACCGATCCCGTCAGCAGGACGATGACCACGTGGAGGGCGGCGTAGCCACCCATGGTCCAGTCCAGGGATCCGTAGGCGTGCTCGTCCCAGAGGAAATCCCTGGCCCCGTATTCCCGAACCTTCAGCGCCAGATAGCCCCCGACCAGGAGCAGGCCAGCGGCCAGCCCCGCACCGAGGGGGACGCTCCCGCGCCCGGTGAGGCTCCGGAGGGCGAGCCAGACCGGCACGACGCTGGCCAGGAGGAGGATCTGGCTGATGGTGGGGCTCAGGAGCGCCGGAGGCTCCACTCCCGGTGGAGGCCAGCTCGGTGCCCCCAGGCTCAGGTAGAAGTAGCTGATGCCGAAGAGCGCCAGGAGGGTGGCTTCGATGGCCACCAGCATGAGGATCCCCCAGATGATGGGGGACCGGAGTCCGGTGAGCTGACGAGGGAGGCTGCCCTCCTCCAGGGGAGGTGGGGGAGGCTGGGGCGCCGCGCCGGAGGTCATGGTCCCTCCTCCACCGGCCAGTGCCAACCGACCAGGGCCACGAAGGCGAGGAAGAGCCCCACGGGGACCAGGGCCAGCGTCCAGATGGCCCCCAGGAAGGCGACGCTCAGGGCCAGGGCGAGCCAGAGGGGCCAGGGGGACGGGCCGGGAAGGATGACCCGTCCCTCCGGCTCGGCGGCCAGGACGCTGGTGACGATGTTCTCCCGGACCGGGTCGGGGGTGTCCGCCAACTCCTGGAGCCACGCCGGTCGGGGGGGCTCCTCTCCCGCCGCCTCTTTCGCCATCCAGACCGGGTCCCGCCCCCTCACCACCGGCACGTCCAGGAAGTTGTAGTTGGCGGGAGGGGAGGTGGTGGCCCACTCCAGGGTGTGTCCTCCCCAGGGATCCGGTCCGGCCTCCGGGCCGTTCCGCCAGTTACGCAGCACGTTCCAGAGGAAGACGCCCACGCCGGCCCCCATGACGAAGGTCCCCGCCGTGGAGAGCAGGTTGAGGCCGTCCCACCCCAGGTCGGGAAGGTAGGTGTAGACCCTCCGGGGCATCCCCTCCAGCCCCGTGAGGTGCATGAGGAGGAAGGTGAGGTTGAAGCCCACCAGGAAGAGCCAGAAGTGCCACCGCCCCAGGCGTTCGTCCAGCATCCGGCCGGTGAACTTGGGAAACCAGAAGTAGACGGCGGCGAAGATGGGGAAGATGGAGCCCCCCACCAGGGTGTAGTGGAAGTGGGCCACGATGAAGTAGGTGTCGTGGACCTGCCAGTTGAAGGGAACCGCGGCGATCATGATCCCCGTGATCCCTCCCAGGATGAAGAGGACGATGAACCCCAGGGAAAAGAGCATGGCGGTGGAAAGCCGGCCGATCTTGCCATGCCAGAGGGTGGCGATCCACGCGAAGATCTGGATGGCGCTGGGGATGGTTATGAGCATGCTGGCTGCCGCGAAGAAGTTCAGCCCCACCATGGCCAGACCCACCGTATACATGTGGTGGACCCAGACTCCGAAGCTGAGGAGGCCCACCACCACCATGGACACCACCACCAGGGTGTATCCGGCCAGGGCGCGCCTGGCGGCCACCGGAATGATGGTGGAGACCACCCCCACGGCGGGGAGGAGCATGATGTAGACGTCGGGGTGCCCGAAGAACCAGAAGAGATGCTGCCAGAGGAAGGGGTCGCCCCCGGCGGCCACGTCGAAGAAGTGGGTTCCCACCATCCGGTCCAGGGCCAGCATCAGGCTCGTCAGGATCAGCGCCGGCATGGCGAAGACGATCATGAGCGAGGTGATGAGCATGGCCCAGACGAAGAGGGGGAGGCGGTTGAGCGACATCCCCGGGGCCCGCTGCTTGAGAATGGTGACGATGATCTCCACCGCCGCCACGAGGGCCGAAACCTCGAGGAAGGTGATCATCGTCACCCAGAAGTCGATGTTCACCCCCGGCCGGAATCCCCGCCCCGTCAGGGGCGGATAGTTGTACCAGCCGCTGTCCGGCGCATACCCGAAGAGGTACGCGGTGTAGAGGGAGACCCCGGCGATGAGGAAGACCCAGTATCCGAAGGCGTTCAGGCGGGGGAACGCCATCTCCCGGGCCCCGACCATGAGGGGGACCAGATAGATCGCCAGTCCCTCCAGGAAGGGAAGGACGAAGAGGAACATCATGGTGGAGCCGTGCATCGTGAACGCCTGGTTGTACCCCTCCGGAGAGAGGACACCCAGGAGGGGCAGGGAGAGCTGGAGCCGCATCAGGACGGCCAGAATCCCCGCCAGGAGGAAGAAGATGAACGCGGTCACCATGAACCGGAGCCCCACCGCCCGGTGATTCACCGCCGTGAGGAACCCCTGGAGTCCCGGGGGGGGCGCCCAGATCCGGGAGAGCCTCCGATGCAGGTCGTCCCGGGCCTCAGGGCCCCCCTGGGCGGCGGTGGGTGCGGGGCCCATCAACGAAGCGTCTCCAGGTAGGTGACCAGCGCATGGAGTTCCCTGTCGTCCATGCGATGGCTCGGCATCCGCACCCCGGGCTTGAACTGGTGGGGGTCCCGGATCCAGGCGGTGAGGTGCTCCCGGTCGTTGGTCACCGTCAGGGCCCCCAGGGTACGCCGCTGGGCCAGGTCCGTCAGGTCGGGGCCGGGACTCCCCGCCGCTCGGGGCCGGCTCACGCCCGCAATGGCGTGACAGGCGCCACATCCTTCCCGGACGAAGACATTCAGACCCTCCAGGGCCACCGGGTCATCGGCCAGGGAGCGTGTCGCGACATCGCTTCCGGTCTCGGGGGCGGTCCCGTTCGACGAACGCCTCGCGGCCCACGCGGCGAACTCCTCCTCGGTGAGGGCGACGACCAGGAGGGACATGAGGGCGTGCTGCACTCCGCAGAACTCGGTGCACTGGCCCCGGTAGAGCCCCGGTTCGTCCGCCTGCATCCAGATGAAGTTCGTCCTCCCGGGAATCATGTCGATCTTCCCCGGGGAGAGTTGGGGCACCCAGAAGCTGTGGATCACGTCTGCTGAGGTCACCTCCACCCGGACCGGACGCCCGGCGGGGATGCGGATCTCGTTGGCGGTGGTGATCTCCTGCTCCGGATACCGGATCTCCCACCAGAACATGTGTCCCACCACCTCGATGGTGAGGGCCGGCTCCTCGGGGGGTTGGGAGACGGCGGTGCCGGTGCGAACCGAGACGGCCAGGAAGCCGATGAGGAAGAGGGTGGGGAAGGCCGCCCCGGCCAGAAGGATGAAGCGCTCCTCCCGACGGGCGGTCTCTCCACCCTCTCGGGGCGCGGCGGCCCGCCCGGCGCGACGGAGGGCATGGAGGAGCCCGAGGATGACCAGGGTAGCCAGGAGGGTGGTGCTCCCGAAGGCGAACCACCAGAGGCTCTCGATCTGCGAGGTATTGTCAAAAGTTGTGGATAGGGATGATCAAGCGGCGACCCTCTCCACGT
>REED01000213.1 GCA_007695225.1 Gemmatimonadales bacterium | reverse complement strand
CCGTTGAAGAAGTAGAGGGGCCGCCGTTGGGAGCGCCGGACCACCGCTACGCGGCGGTGCCCCCCGCTACGTAGGCGGCCCGTCGAAGACATAGCAGTAGCTACGTCGAGGCGGGCCAACGACCGAGGCGGGCCCCTGCCGCCCCAACCCGAAGGGGGAAGGGGGGTTGCGGCCCTGGATCTTCGTTGGGCCGCTTCACCGATGCTACCGCATCGCTTTCAGCGACCCGCCTTGACCCGGGCACCCACGCGCAAAGCGCGTGGGTCGCGCAAGACCCCTTCCCGGCGGCCCCTCTACTTCTTCAACGGCCTTCTAGGTTTCCCCAGGCGGCCGGCCCTCTGAAACCTCGAGGATCTCCCGGACCTCGTCGTCGGAGAGTTGGGGGAACTCAACGTACCAGGGGCTGATGGCGTAGAATGGGCTTGGGGTCGACACGCACACGACCTCATCGGACTCGGAGAGAAGGGCGCGCCGGACGTCCGGGGGAGCCACAGGAACCGCCACCACCACCTTCTCGGCCCCCCGGAGCCGAAGCGCCTGGATGGCGGCCCGCACGGTGGAGCCCGTGGCGATGCCGTCGTCCACCAGGAGGACGGTTCGGTTCCGGACCTCGACGGGGGTGCGCCGGCCACGATAGGCCGCTTCCCGCCGAAGGAGTTCCCGCGTCTCCCGGGCGGCCACCGCTCGGAAGGCGGCCTCCTCCAACCCTACCTGCCGAAGCACCTCGGGATTCCGGACCTCGACGCCTCCCGAGGCCACCGCTCCCATGGCCAACTCGGGTTGGCCGGGGAGCCCCAGCTTCCTCACCACCAGTATGTCCATGGGAGCGCCCAGAGCTCTGGCCACTTCTGCAGCGACGGGGACGCCCCCGCGAGGGAGCGCCAGGACCACCGGATCCCGGAAGTCGTTCCTCTCCGCCAGCAACTCGGCCAGCAGCTCGGCCAGGGCCCGACCCGCCTCCTGCCGATCCTGGAAGACCCAGTTCATTCCCTTTGCGCGTCCCCTGATTCCTCCCCGTCCCCTTCCTCTCCGGCCTCCATCTCCATCTCCTCGAGGGCGAGGAGTTCTGAGACGGGAACGACGCGGTACCCCTGGCGACGAAGTTCAGGGAGGACGGCGCTGAGGACCTGGGCGGTTCGGAGCCCCCGTTCGGGCCCATCGTGGAGGACCACGATGGCTCCCGGAGTCACGGTCTCGAGCACGTACCAGGAAAGGAATCCCGTCCATGGCAGATGGGTGTCAAATGGATATACGGACCCCAAGACCGTGCGATACCCCCGCTCCGCGGCAAAGTCCACCATCTGGTCGTTGTACCATCCCGATCCAGGGCGGAAGACCTGGCTTCCCCCGAACCTGGCCAGAAGCTCGTCCATCGCCTTGAATCGTGCTTCGAACACTTCCTGGGGAAGGCTCCGGGTTGGGCGATCCTCCATCATGTGGTGTCCCACCTCGTGCCCCTCCCGCAGGATCCTCTCAGCCAACTCCGTCTCGGCCTGCAGGTGGGTTCCGATGAGGAAGAAGGTGGCTCGCGCCTCATGTTCCCGAAGGACCTCCAGAATTTCCTCGGTGGCGGAAGAAGGTCCATCGTCGATGGTGAGGGCCACCACCGGCTGGGCGACCTCCGCCGAGAACACCACCTCCGGGGTGGTGCGCTTCCCCCACTCCACCGCCAGGGCCGGGAGGGAGGCCAGGGCGGAACCCAGGAAGGTGAGACCCAGGATGATGGGAACGGCCAGGCTCATGTCGGGGGCGCAGAGGGCAGAGGAAGGAAAGGAGCACGGCAGGCCGGGGGTGTTCGCCCTGACAAGCCGGGAACGCTCTGTCTTCATTCTACTCAGTCCCCATCGGGGAGGTCCATCGTGTTCCCTACCCCTGTGGGAATGCCTCTCACGGACCCATGGTCCCCTGGGTCGAGTGCCGTTCCCTTCCGTCGGGGGATCGCGGAAAGGGAAAGGGGAGTAGAAGAAACCCAGAGCAACCGCCGACCACCCTCGAGAACGAGGAACCGTGACCCCCCGATTCCAGACCGAAGGCCCGAAGCGGATCGCCCTGTTCCTTCTCATTTCATCGATGGTGGGCTGCGCCCCGCTTCTGCAGGAGGCCGACGACGGCATCCCCGCCTCCACTCCAGGAGGCGTGACCGGCCCCGAAGCCCCGGGCCCGGTCGCTCAGGGGGAGTCCACCGACTCCTTCGACCCGGGGCAGGATCCCTCGGTGGTGCACCCGGGCGCCCCAGGCCAGCCCAGTCGGAGCCTCTCCGCGTCGGATCTGGGACGCATGGCTTCTCCGCTTCACACCGACGCCGACGTCCGATTCATGCAGATGATGATCGAGCACCATGCCCAGGCGGTGGAGATGACGGCCCTGGTCCCGGAGCGAACCAGCCGGGAGGACATGCTTCTCCTGGCCCGCCGCATCCAGGCATCCCAGGCCGATGAAATCGCCTGGATGGAACGCTGGCTGGAGTCGCGAGGAGCGTCGGCTCCAGAGACCGAAGGCCACCATGCACATCACGCCCACCATCAGGGTCATAGCGAAATGCCGGGGATGCTCTCCCGGGAGGAGCTGGACCGGCTGGCCGCGGCCCAAGGCCCCGAATTCGACGGCCTCTTTCTGGAATTCATGATCTTCCACCACCAAGGGGCCATCCTCATGGTGGAGGAACTCTTCTCCTCCGCAGGGGGCGGACAGGACGGTGAAACCTATGAGTTCGCCACCCATGTGGAGTCGGACCAGCGCATCGAGATCGACCGCATGCGCAGAATGCTGGCTGCGGGAATGTGACCTTTGGGGCCCCCATTCCCAGGGGCGCCATCCCGGGTTTAACCCACTTCATCGAGGTTGAGAATGACCCATCGTAGATTCGTGCGAGACACGGCCACCCGTTCCACGCCCGCCAGGAGCGGCGCGGGACTGGCTCCCTCCCTCTTCCTCCTGGCCATGGCGACGCTCCTGCTCCCCGCCTCCGGCACGGCCCAGGATGCGGAACAGTTCTGGGATCCCTCGGATCCCCGCATCGGGCTGCAGGCCGGCTGGATGGACGCCGAGGAGGCGGCGCTGAACATGGAGCTCGTCGCGAATTCACCCCGACCGGAGGGGTTCTATGACCCCAATGCCATCGGGAACCTGAACCTGGCCAATTCCGACCTGGCCTTCCAGGGAGACCTGGTCTTCGTGGGAAGCTTCCACGGGTTCAACATCTATGACGTGTCCGACCCGTCGAATCCCCGGCTCCGGACCTCGGTCGTATGCCCCGGAGGACAGGGTGATCTCTCGGTCTACCGGAATCTCCTCTTCATGTCAGTGGAGCAGACCCGGGGACGGATCGACTGCGGCCCCCAGGGAGCCCCGGGTGAAGTGAATCCGGAAAGATTCCGTGGCGTCCGGATCTTCGACATCAGCAACCTGGAGGCCCCTCAGCAGGTCGCTGCCGTCCAGACCTGCCGGGGCTCCCACACCCATTCCATCCTGGAGGACGCCAGCGACCCGGACCACGTCTACGTCTACGTGTCGGGGGCGGCCGGTGTCCGCCCCGCCGCCGAACTGGCGGGATGCTCCGCCGCCTCGCCGGAGGAAGATCCGGACGCCACGGCGCTCTTCCGCATCGAGGTGATCCGGGTCCCCCTGACCAGCCCTGAGGACGCCTACGTGGCCAGTCAGCCCCGGGTCTTCGCGGACCGGGAGACCGGAGACATCGCCGGCCTCTGGCCCGGAGGTGAGCATGGAGAGGGCACGCAGCGCTCCGCCCAGACCAACCACTGCCATGACCTGACCATCTATCCGGAGATCGGCCTGGCCGCCGGCGCCTGCTCCGGGAACGGGATCCTCCTGGACATCTCCGATCCGGTGAACCCGGTTCGGGTCGATGAGGTCATCGACGAGAATTTCGCCTATTGGCACTCGGCCACCTTCAACAACGACGGCACCACGGTCATCTTCACCGACGAGTGGGGGGGCGGGACCTCTCCGCGCTGCCGGGCGACGGACCTTCCCGAGTGGGGCGCCAACGCCTTCTTCCGCATCGTGGACGGGCGCATGGAGCATGCGGGATACTACAAGCTCCCGGTCCCCCAGACGGATACCGAGAACTGCGTGGCCCACAACGGGTCCCTCGTGCCCGTGCCAGGGCGGGACATCAAGGTGCAGGCCTGGTATCAGGGTGGGACCTCGGTCTTCGACTTCACCGATCCGGAGAATCCCCTCGAGATCGCCTACTTCGACCGGGGACCCTTGAGCGATACGGAACTCCAGGTGGGAGGGCACTGGTCCTCCTACTGGTACAACGGCTACATCTATGCCTCCGAGATCGCCCGGGGACTGGATGTCTTCCGCCTCGTCCCCAGCGAGCACCTGACCCAGAACGAACTGGATGCAGCGAAGCTGGTCCGTTGGGAGGAGTTCAATCCCCAGCACCAGCCCAGGATGACCTGGCCCGCCGACGCCACGGTAGCCCGGGCGTACCTGGACCAGTTGGTCCGGAGCGGGGCGCTCCCTGCAGACCGGGCGCAGTCCCTTTCGGCGGAGCTGGACCGGGGAGATCGCGAGGCGCTCTCCGCCGCCGCCACTGAGTTTCGGTCCCAGGGCGCCAGGGGCCAGGGACAGGACGCCGTGCGATTCGGACTCCTGGCGGACACCCTGAGCGGGCTGGCGGGAGAGGACCGCTGAACGCACACTTCCTCCCGAACCCCCGATCCGGAGAGCCCATGCCCGCCCCTTCCCCGCTCCGTCGGAACGAAGGTCGCATCTCATGGGTCAGTGCCCTCGTGGCGCCGACCCTCCTGGCGCTGACCCTCCTGGCCTGGGCCCCCGCGGGGGCCCAGGCACAGCAACCCCGGGCCGACGGACGGGAGGCTCCCGCCCTCGTGGGGGATTACATGCTTTCCTTCCAGCTTCCCGACGGGGGAGGTCCGGGGGTGGGCCTGGGGTTCCAGGCCACGACCCGGACCCGTCTCCAGTTCTCCGTGCGAGGCCAGTGGTCGCGGGTGGAGACCGAGGACTCGGCTTCAGGGACCGAGTCCAGCGCGCGGAACTGGAACGTGGAAGCAGGACCGGAGATCCGGATCTATGGGCTCCAGAGCCGCCGGGTTCTCCCGTTCTTCCACTTGGCGGGATCGGGAGGCTACGGAGAGTCGGTCTCGGGAGATTCCCGGACCACGGTCCGGGGTGAACTGGGGTTCGGCGCCGAGTGGTTCCCGCTCCGGTCCATCGGAATCAGCGGCCAGACCGGCCTGGGGATGGCCCGTCTCCGGGACGAACCCACGGACTCAGGCCCCAGGGTGACCAGCCTCCAGGCAGAGCTCTTCCGGTCTGCGCTCAGCCTGAACCTCTACTTCTGATTCAAGGCACCCGAGGATCCGGACGCACACCGGCTGACGCTCACCGCTGAACAGCACACCCTGACGCGCACGACGAAGGAGCCCCACCTTGAGCATTATCCTCTCCTGGCTGATCCTCTCCCTGGCCGTCTGGATCACCGCCGTCATTCTTCCGGGTTTCCACCTGAGGAGCTTCGGAGGGGCATTCCTGGTAGCGGCCCTCTTCGGGGTCTTGAACTTCTTCCTGGGATGGCTCTTCTTCGCGGTCTTCACGGTAGCCACCCTGGGTCTCGCCCTCCTCTTCGCCTTCCTGACCCGGTGGCTCATCAACGCCATCCTGCTCAAGATCACCGCGGCGCTCACCGATGAACTCTCCATCGACAGCTTTGGTTGGGCCCTCATCGGCGCTCTCGTCATGTCCCTTCTCGGCACCGCCGGCCAGTGGCTGGTGCTGAGCACCTTCTGAG
>REED01000027.1 GCA_007695225.1 Gemmatimonadales bacterium | reverse complement strand
GCGGGGCTCGAGCCCGCTCCCAGCGCGGCCGTGGGGCCGCCCCCGGGGGGGGTTTGGCATGGGGCGGCGCCGCGGCGTATATGGTGGCCCCCCGGGGCGCCGGCTCAGCAGGAGATCAGTCCGCCGCGGGGCAGGTCAGATCCGAGTTGAAGGGGGCGAACATCCCCTGGGGATTCTCCTTCCAGTTCCAGACGTGGAGGGTGTAGGCCGTGTTGGGGAGTGAACCCGGTGCGGCCATCGGGTTCGGGGGATCGAACCGAACGCCCGCCACCTCGGGATAGACATCGGGGCCGTGGACCGTGTGCCACGCCTCGGCGTTCACGGCGAACTCCACTCCCACCAGCTCCATGCGTCCCTGATCGTTGGGGATGTAGAGAAGGATCTCGGGGCGGGAGGGATCCACGCTGATGTCCGCGAACCGCTCGAAGTTCACGTAGTGGTGCCCCATGGCGCCGGTGAAGGGAAAGCCGGGGATGGGGGGAGCCGACACGCACCCGCTCACGTCGACGAAGCCGGCGGCGACGGCCCGCGCCTCGTTCCGGTACGGAGCCGAGGCCGCCCGAATCATGGCCAGGTCCGGCGCCCCCAGCGCCGCCGGCGCATCAGGGTGGGCGTTCATGGCGTGCGCCGAATGATCCGCATGCAGCCCATCCAGGGCACTCGGAGCTTCGGTGGGAGTAGCCTCGCATCCTGCAAGGGCAACGGCCCCGGCCAGGGCCAGGGCAGCGACGGGGAATCGGATGCTCTTCATGGTTCGTTCTCCGGAGGAGGGTGTTGGGGATCCTGCCACTTCCACCCCCTCCTGCGCAGAATCCGGACAAGAGGGGCAACGGCCCCCGGCCCGGACCTTGCTGGCTCCGGTTCACGGTTCCCGTCCGGCACCGTTGCCGAGACCGCTTCCCCCTGCCTATCCTGCGAAGATGACCGACTCAGCCCCCTCCACCGGCGCCTCCGGCGACCCCTCGGTGGAGCTCCTCTACGACGAGCTCCGGGAGCTGGCCCACCGCTATCGCTCCCGGGAGGGCGGAGGCGCCACACTCCACACCACGGAGCTCGTCCACGAGGCCTACCTCCGCCTGGCCGATGACGAGCGGGTGGGAGCCCGGGGAAAGGCCTATTTCTTCGGAGCGGCCGCCCAGGCCATGCGCCGGGTGCTGGTGGACGCGGCCCGCCGCCGGGGAGCGGCGAAGCGGGGCGGGGACGTGGCTCAGGTGACACTGGGAGAGGAGCAGGTGGCGGTGGACGGCTACGCCTCCGACCTGCTGGACCTGGATCGGGCCCTGGCAGCCCTGGAGGTGGAGCACCCCCGTCTGGCCCGGGTGGTGGAGCTCCGCTTCTTCGGGGGCCTGAGCGTGGAGGAGACCTCAGCGGCCATGGGCGTCTCCCCCCGCACCGTGAAGGGGGACTGGGCACTGGCCCGGGCCTGGCTCCACGACACCCTGCACGGGGAAGGCGAGGAAGTGTGACCACATGGGGGGAAGGATGAGCGAACGCGGCACCGGGGGGACCAACTCCAGGGGCACCAGCTCCGGATCCCCTCCCGGGGGGAACTGGGATCGCATCTCGGAACTCTTCCAGGGGGCCCTCGAGCGGCCCCCAGCCGAGCGGGACGCCTTCCTCCTCGAGGCTTCAGGGACCGATGAGGCCCTCCTGGCCCGGGTCCGGCGTCTCCTCAAGGCCCACGAGGAGGCGGAGGCCGGCGACGACCCCCTCTCGGGGCTGGCCAGCGGGCTCCAGGCCGGCCGCGCCGCTTCCCTTCTCCGGGACGTGGACCCTTCCCGCCCGGGCCCCGCCACCCCCGGGCACCCCACCTTCGGTCCCTCTCCCGGGGACGAAGTGGGCCGTTACCGCGTCCTCCGCCGCCTGGGCCAGGGGGGGATGGGGGCGGTGTACGAAGCCCACGACCCGGTCCTGGACCGCTCCGTGGCCCTCAAGTTCCTCCCCCCCGGACTGGACGACGGCACCCGCCTCCTGGAGGAGGCCCGGGCAGCGTCGGCGCTGGACCATCCCTGCATCGGCACCGTCTACGAGGTGGGGGAGGACGCCTCGGGCCGCTCCTTCATCGCCATGGCGAGCTACTCCGGCGGGACGCTCCGGGACCGGCTCCGGCACGGCCCCCTCCCGGTGGAGGACGGGGTCCGCATCGCCGTGCAGGTGGCCGATGCCCTGGACGCCGCCCACGCCCGGGGGATCCTCCACCGGGACGTGAAGCCCGAAAACCTCCTCTTCGACGAGACGGGACGGGTGAAGGTGGTGGACTTCGGGATCGCCCGGGCTGCCGGCCGCGAGGGGCGTTCCGGGACCACCGGGGGCACCGTCGCCTACATGAGCCCGGAGCAGGTGGAGGGGCGTCCGGTGGACGGTCGGTCCGACCTCTGGGCCCTGGGGGTGGTCCTCTTCGAGATGCTCACGGGAGAGCGGCCCTTCCGGGGAGAGGGGGATCGGAGGACCCTGCTGGAGGCGATCCGGGAGGGCCAGGCACCGGATCCCCGAGCGCTCCGCCCCGACCTGGATCCCGCCCTGGCCACCGTGGTTTCCCGGGCCCTCGCCCGAGAGCCCATGGATCGATACGCCAACGGGAAGTCCCTGGCCGGTGCCCTTCGGGAGGCCACCCACCCCGAGCCCCGCCTCGCATCGGCCTTCTCCGGCCCCCGGGGGAGGCGACTCGCCCTCTCCATGGCGGCGGTGGCGCTCCTCCTCTTTGCCGGAGGGGTATTGGCCGCTCGCCAGGGTCCCCGCCTGGTGGATGCCCGAGGCTTCGCCGGCGACGCCTTCGCCCCCCGGGGCGAGGTGCTGGTGATGGAGTTCCAGGCCCCGGAGGAGTTGACGGAGCTGGCCCTGGCCACCCGGGAGGCCCTGGTGGTGGACCTCCAGCAGTCCGGGTTCGTCCGGGTCCTCCCCCGGGCCCGGGTGGAGGAGACGCTGACCCGGATGGGGTACGAGGGCGAAGCCCCGGTGGAGGGGAGGCTGGCCCTGGAGGTGGCGGAGCGGGCCGGGGCGGGGGCCGTCCTGGAGACCACCGTGGCCCGTGCCGGCACCCGCTTCGTCCTCTCCAGCCGGGCCCTGGAGGCCCGTTCCGGGGAAGAGCTCTTCGCCGTCCGCACGTCCTCGGGGGAGAGGGGCCTCCTGGGGGCCGTGGAGCGGCTCTCCCGGGAGGTCCGTTCGCGCCTGGGGGAGGCCGCCGAGTCCCTGGCCGAGAGCCGACCCCTCCCCCAGGTCACCACCGCCTCCCTGGAGGCCCTCCGCCTCTACGCCCTGGCGGAGCGGGACATGGGGAGGGACGGGGCCGTGGCCCACACCTACCTGGAGGCCGCCCTGGAGGTGGACCCGGGCTTCGCCATGGCCCACCGGATGCTGGCCGCCACCGGGATCAACCGCATGCGCTTCGAGGTGGCGGTCCGGCACCTCCAGCTCGCCTGGGAGCACCGGGACCGGCTCCCGGACCGGGAGCGCTGGCTGGTGGAAGCGGCCCGGGCCTCCGAGACGGGGTACGAACCCTTCCGGGCCGAAGAGCTCTACGAGCGGATCGTGGCCCGCTTCCCTGATGAATTCATCGCCTGGGCGAACCTGGGGAATACGCGGATGTCCTGGCTCCATGACCCCGAGGGCGCCCTGGTGGCCCTCGAGCGCGCCAATGAGCTGGACCCCGACGCCCTCCGGACCCTCCCTTCGGCGGCCATGGCCGCCCTGGTCCTGGATCGCCCAGCGCAGGCGGACGCCCTCATGGCCCGGGCCCAGGGCCCCGCCTTCCAGGGGATGCGGACCCGCTGGCGCGTGTCCCGGGCCTTCTGGCACGGAGACCGGGAGGAGCTTGTCGTGGCCTGCCAGGAGCTCCTGGCGTCGGGATTTCCCTCCGCTCCCCAGGCCGACGACCGGGAGGTGTGCGGGAGCATGTACCTGGTGGAGGGCGAACTGGAGCGGGCCATCCCCGTCCTGGAGGATGTCCTGGGCGAATACGTTCGCCGGGGGAGCTACCGGAACCTGGCCAGCATCTTCCAGTCCCTGGCCGTGGCCGACCTCATCCAGGGAGACACCGCCCGGGCCCGATCCCGTTTCCTGGAGGCCGCGGAGCTGGCCTCCCCCGACGCCTTCGGGGAGCCGGACCGGTACATCTACCGCTCCAACCTCCAGATCCACGCCGCCTTCCTGGGCTTCCACGACGTGGTGGAACGGATCGGGGATCGCTACCCCCCCCTGGACGATCCGGACCATCTCCTGGGCCGGGGGGGAGAGCACCTGGTGCGGGCCGCCCTTGCGGTGGCCGGCGGAGACGGGACCACCGCCCTGACGGAACTGGAGTCCGCCTTCCCCACGGGGATCATGGCCATGGGGTGGCGGACCTTCGACGAGCTCCTCCGGGGCCTGGCCTTCGAGCTCCTGGAAGAGGACGAGCTGGCGGCGACCCACTTCCGCCGGGCCATGAATCGGGGATGGGCCAGCGCCCCCGGACTCACCAAGGATCGAATCAACATCCTGGTGGCCGAGGAGGGGCTGGCCCGGGTGGAGGCCCGGATGGCGGCCTGGATGGCGGAACAGGAGGTGGAAACCGGCTCCGGCGAGACCGCAGAGTCGGGGCCGGCGGTGGCGAGCCTCTCCGGCGGAAGGTAGAATCGGGCGGTAGCGCACCGCCATTCCCCCGCCACCCCCAGGGCCCCATGTCCGCCATCCTCCCCCTCCCCCGGCTTCGCCTCGGCGCCGGACTCTGCGCCCGCCTCCTTGCCGCCTCGCTCCTTCCCCTCACCCTCTGGGGGTGCGGCGAGGGGGATCCGGGGCCCGCCTCGGACGCCGTGGTGTTCGAGGGCGCCCGGATCCTCACCGGGAACCCCGAGGCCCCGGTGGAGGATGGGGTGCTGGTAGTGGAGGGGGACCGGATCGTGGCCGTGGGTCCCCGGGGCCAGGTCCAGATTCCGGAGGGAGCCACCGTGGTGGACGCCGCCGGCCAGACCCTCATGCCCGCCATCATCAACACCCACATGCACCTCGCCTCCACACGGGAGGAGCTGGTGGCGCAGTTGGAGCACCTGGCCTTCTACGGGGTGGGGGCCGCCGCCAGCCTGGGGATGGACGGAGAGGCGGTCACCTTCGAGCTTCGGGACCGACCGGTGCCGGGGGCGGCCCGCGTCCTCTCCGCGGGCCGGGGGATCACCCGCCCGGAGCCCGGCCGCTCCGAGGTCCCCTACTGGGTGGACACCGAAGTGGAGGCCCGGGCCGCCGTCCGGGAGCTGGCCGACCGGCAGGTGGACCTGGTGAAGATCTGGGTGGATGACCGGGGCGGGCAGTATGAGAAGCTGGACGCCGAGCTCTACGGCCCCATCATCGACGAGGCCCACCGCCACGGCCTGAGGGTCACGGCCCACATCTTCTCCCTGGACGACACCAAGGGGCTCCTCCGGGCGGGGATCGACGCCTTCGCCCACGGGATCCGGGACCGGGACGTGGACGACGAGCTCATGGAGCTCTGGCGGGAGCGCCCCCACGTGGTCCTGGTCCCCAACCTCCCGGACCCGGGGGCCGCCCGGGACCTGAGCTGGCTGGGGGGCACCGTGCCGGCGGACCGTCTGGCGGAGATGCAGGCCGGGGCGGTGGACCGGCCCCAGGCCCGTGAGGGCTTCGGGATCCAGGCCCGGAACCTCATGCGGATCCACGGCGCCGGTCTCCCGGTGGCCTTCGGGACCGACGGGAGCGCCCCCTGGGCCGCCCACCAGGAGATGGAGGACATGGTCGTGGCGGGGATGGAGCCCGCCGACGTGGTGGTGGCCGCCACGCGAACCTCGGCGGAACTCCTGGAGCTCCGGGACACGGGGACCCTGGAGGCGGGCCGGATTGCCGACTTCCTCGTCCTGGACGGGGATCCCCTGGAGGACATCACCAACACCCGGCGGATCGCCGACGTCTACCTCCGGGGGGTCCGGGTGGACCGGGAGGGGATCAGCCACCGTCTCCTGGAAGGGGGATCATGATGGGAACCATCCGCACCACCTGCCGCCCCGTCTGGGCCAGCGCCCTTTCCCCACGGGCCCTCTCCCCATTGGTACTCTTCCCACTGGTCCTGGCCACGCTGCTCCAGGCCCCGCTGGCCCTGGCCCTCCCTGTCGGGGTCCACGCACAGGCGTCCCAGGTCACCATCGAAAGCCTCCTTGCGGCCCCCTTCACCTCCGATATGCAGGCGGCGCCGGAGGGGGGTGCGGTGGTCTGGGCCCAGACCGGCCTCGACGGCCGGAACCTCTGGCTGGCCGAGGCGCCGGACTACCAGGGGCGGATCCTCACCCCCTACCCGGAGGATGATGGACAGGAGGTGGGCTCCGTCCAGTGGCTCCCCGACGGACGCTCCCTGGTCTACGTCCGGGGCGGCGCGCCGAACCGCCAGGGGGAGATCCCCAACCCCACCAGCCACCCCGACGGGGCCGAACGGGCCCTCTGGTGGATCTCCCTGGAGGATGGGGAGCCGGTGCGGATCGGGGAGGGAAGCGGGCCGGCGGTGCGGCCCGACGGGACCGGGGTGGCCTTCCTCCGGGGCGGGAACATCTGGTACGCGGAGCTGGACGGAACCGCCATGGGAGTGGGGGAGCCCCAGGTCCTGGCCCGCATCCGGGGGGGGATCGGCTCCCTCACCTGGTCCCCGGACGCCCGCCGTCTGGCCTTCGTGAGCAACCGGGGGACCCACGCCTTCGTCGGCGTACTCGAGGTGGAGTCCCGCGCCGTGACCTGGATGGATCCCACCGTGGACCGGGACGGAAACCCCGCCTGGTCCCCCGACGGGAGCCGCCTGGCCTTCACCCGCTTCCCCACCTCCTCCGCCATGACCAGCTTCGCCCCGGTGCGGGAGGCTCGCCCCTGGTCCATCCGGGTGGCGGACGTGGACTCAGGGGAGGCGAGGGAGGTCTGGCGGGCGGAGGAGGGCGTGGGAAGCCGCTTCTACGGGATCACCGCCGACAACCCCATCCTCTGGGGGGACGGGGACCGGCTCATCTTCCCCTGGGAGCGCACCGGCTGGATCCTCCTCTACGCCGTGCCCGCCTCCGGTGGCGAGGCCACCCTCCTCACCCCCGGTGCGTTCGAGGTGGAGGACGTGGCCCTCTCCCATGACCGGCGCCACATCTACTACAGCTCCAACCAGGAGGACCTGCACCGCCGCCACCTCTGGCGGGTGGCGGTGGCGGGCGGCGCTCCCGAGCCCCTCACCCCCGGGGACGGCATCGAGTGGAATCCCACCCCCCTGAGCAACGGCGCCCTGGCCTTCCTCCGCTCCGGCGCCCGGACTCCCTCTCACGCCGTGGTGATCCCCGCGGACGAGGTGGGGCCCCGGAGCGGAGAGCGGGCCCGTCCCCTCCTGGCCCGAGGCGCCCCCGGCGGGATCCCGGCGGACTTCCCCGAAGCCGGGCTGGTGGTCCCCACGAACGTCACCGTCACCGCCTCCGACGGGATGGAGGTTCCGGCCCAGCTCTTCCTCCCCCCGGAGATGGCGCCCGGGGAGCGTCGCCCTGCGGTGGCCTTCTTCCACGGGGGATCCCGGCGGCAGATGATGCTGGGCTTCCATCACCGGATCTACTACCACCACAGCTACGCCCTGAATCAGTACCTGGCCACCCAGGGGTACGTGGTCCTCTCGGTGAATTTCCGGAGCGGGACCGGTTACGGGATGGAGTTCCGGGAGGCCCTCCACTACGGAGCAACCGGGGCTTCGGAGGTCCACGACCTCACCGGGGCCGGCCTCTACCTGAAGGCCCGGGACGACGTGGATCCGGAGCGCATCGGCCTCTGGGGGGGCTCCTACGGCGGCTACCTCACCGCCCAGGGGCTGGCCCGGGCCTCGGACCTCTGGGCTGCCGGGGTGGACATCCACGGGGTCCACGACTGGAACGTGGGGATCGCCACCTTCCGCCCCGACTTCAATCCCCTGGAGGACCCGGAGCGCACCCGGCTGGCCTTCGAGTCGTCCCCCATGTCCCAGATCGACCGGTGGCGCTCCCCGGTCCTGGTCATCCACGGTGACGACGACCGGAATGTCCGCTTCGTGGAGACGGTGACCCTGGTGGAGGCCCTCCGGGAGCGGGATGTCCACGTGGAGCAGCTCGTCTTCCCCGACGAGGTCCACTCCTTCCTGGTCCACCGCAACTGGATCCGGACCCTGGATGCCACCGCCGACTTCTTCGACCGGATGCTTCGGGGGGGACGATAGAGGAACCCGGCGCCGAGCCATTCATACAAGGTTCGTTATGGCCATTCATCGCCCCCCACCCCCCCTCGCCTGGAGTCCCCGTGGGCGAGATTCCTGAGCCCACCGCCCCCGCCATCGTCTGCCGCGGCCTCCACAAGCGCTACGGCGCCCTGGTGGCGGTGAAGAGCCTGGATCTGGAGATCCGCCGGGGGGAGTGCTTCGGCCTCCTGGGTCCCAACGGGGCGGGGAAGACCACCACCATCGAGATCCTGGAGGGGCTGAAGGCCCCCAACGGCGGGGAGGTGGAGATCCTGGGGATGCGCTGGGACCGGGACGCCCGGCGGATCCGGCCCCGACTGGGGATCCAGCTCCAGGAGACCCGCCTCACCGAGAAGCAGACCGTAGAGGAGGCCCTCCGCCTCTTCCGCTCCTTCTATCCGGCAGGCCCCACGGTGGAGGAGCTCCTGGACCGAGTGCAGCTCCGGGAGAAGCGACGGGCCTACGTCCGGGACCTCTCCGGGGGGCAGAAGCAGCGCCTCTCGGTGGCGTGCGCCCTGGCAGGCGCACCGGACATCCTCTTCCTGGACGAGCCCACTACCGGGCTGGACCCCCAGTCCCGCCGGGCCCTCTGGGAGATCTGCCAGGACTTCCTGGCCGGGGGCGGGACCATCCTCCTCACCACCCACTTCATGGACGAGGCGGAGAAGCTCTCGGACCGGGTGGCCATCATGGACCATGGGGAGATCCTGGTGCAGGGGACGCCGGCGGAGCTCATCGGGACGCTGGGCGGGTCCCACGTCATCGAGTTCGAACCCACCGTCGCCCTGGAGACCCCGGCCCTGGAGGCCCTTCCCGGGGTCCGGACCCACAGGATCCGGAACGGGACCCACCTCCTGGCGGTGGAGGATCTGCACCGGACCCTCCCCGCCCTCTTCCAGCTCGTGGATGGGAAGGGGGGGGAGCTCTCGGCCCTCCACACCCACCGGGCCACCCTGGATGACGTCTTCCTGGCCCGCACCGGACGGCAGCTCCGCGATGACTGACCTCCCCGCCCTCCGGGAGCTGACCCTCACCCGGATCCGGACCATGCTCCGGGAGCCGGAGGTCATCTTCTGGGTCTTCCTCTTCCCCGTCCTCCTCACCCTGGGGCTGGGGGTGGCCTTCTCCGACCCCTCCCCCGACATCCTCCCGGTGGCGGTGGAAGAGGGGTCCCCGGGGGTCGCGTACCTGGAGGCGTTGGAGGCCCACCCCGAACTCGCCGTCCAGCTCTTGTCCGCCGGAGAGGCGGAGCGGGCCCTGGCCCGGGGAGAGCTGGCGCTGGTGGTGGGCGGGGATGGGCCCGATCCGGTCCTCCGCTTCGACCCCACCCGCCCCGACGGCCGAAGCGCCCGCCTCCTGGTGGAGGGGACCCTGCAGGAGGCCGCCGGCGCCACCCGTCCCCTGACCCTCCAGGTGGAGGAGGAGCGGCAGCGGGGGCGGCGCTACATCGACTGGCTCCTCCCGGGGCTCATCGGCTTCAACCTCATGAGCACGGGGCTCTGGGCGGTGGGGTTCTACGTCACCCAGGCCCGGGAGAACCGACAGCTCAAGCGCCTGGTGGCCACCCCCATGCGCCGGAGCGACTTCCTCCTGGCCCAGGTGCTGGCCCGCTTCATCTTCCTGGTCCTGGAGGTCCCCCTCCTGGTCCTCTTCGCCTGGCTCGCCTTCGGGGTCCGGGTGGAGGGGAGCTTCGCCGCCCTGGCGGTGGTGGTGCTCTTCGGTGCGGCCTGCTTCTCGGGCTTCGGCCTCCTGGCCGCCTCCCGGACCCGAACCACGGAGGGGGTGAGCGGGGTGATCAACGTCATCCTCATGCCCATGCTCATCCTGTCCGGGGTCTTCTTCTCCAACGCCCGCTTCCCCGAGGTGACCCAGCCCTTCATCCAGGCCCTCCCCCTCACCGCCCTGAACGACGCCCTCCGGGCCATCTACAACGACGGCGAGCCCCTGGGGGCGGTGATCCCCGAGCTCCTCCTCATGGTGGGGTGGACGGGGCTCGTCTTCTTCCTGGCGCTGAGGTTGTTCCGGTGGCAGTAGGACGCGAAAGGGGCAGGTCGAATACACCTTGCTTCAGCGCCGACACTTCGAACCCGTCCCCATGGGGAGCTGACGGTCCGGGCCAGCTGATCCCCAACAGGGCTTGCCAATCCGGGTGGGTTGGTACGGAGACTACACCGGTTGTTGCTCACATCTCGCCCGGTGCCGCTCGCCGGAAGGTGCCATTCTCACTCAGAGGCGCCGGATGACTCAAAGGCTCCGGTGATCTCCACGATCGGCTCGCCCCGTCGGAGCAGCCTGATCGCGTCACCCAGCGTCGCTTTCAGGATCCGTTCCAGTTCACGGTTGGAGCAGTTCCCACACCGCAGCCAAAGAAACTGTGGAGGAGCGCCAAGGCGTTCCACCATGGAAAGGAAGTCGCTGTCCTTGCTGACTACGACGGCCCCGGCAGCATCTGGTCGAGCCAGAGCTTCACGCCGCTACGATGGGATGATCGATGCGGTCACGGGCGAACCGGAGACTCGCCTCGATGTCTTCGGGCTCCAACTCGGGGTAGTCCGCAAGGATCTCCTCGCGCGACATCCCGGATGCCAGAAGGTCCAGAACGTCGATGACCCGGATCCGCATTCCACGGATACACGGTCGACCACCGCACTGCTGAGGATTCACCGTGATTCGGTCGGTGAGCTTCGCCATCAGGACCCTCCTGAGATGGGATCACACACTCTTTGAGAAGATAGCGAACCGCCTCTCCCCTCGCCTACCTGCACGCCTCTCGGGTCCGATGCATTGGTAAGCCGTCGCGGCCTGGGTTCCCTCGATCCGGGAAAAGAGCACCATCCCGTCTGACGGACGCTGGTCCCTCGAAGTCTCAGCTCCCCCGAACCGGACGGGGAGCGTCGGTGTAGATCTGTTCCGCTCCGCTTGGTCCCCGCCCCTCCCCCACGGGAGCCGGACGTTCCTCCCCCAACCCCATCTTCCCCATGCCCCCATCCCTCCGCTCCCTCCTCTTCCTGGCCCTCCTCCCCTTGGCGATGGGCGCCCAGGCGGTGGTGGCCCAGACGGTCACCCCCGGGTCCCCCACCTGCCCCGCCTCGGACCCGCCCCTCTGGGAGGTGGTCCATGACGGGGCGCCCCTCCACCTGCTGGGATCGGTCCACGTCCTCCGCCCCGACGCCTACCCCCTGGACGAGAGCCTCATGGAGATCTTCGAATCCGCCGAGGTGATGGTCTTCGAGCTGGACCTGGGGGGGCTCGACGCCCAGGCCATGGAGATGATGGAGCGTGGCACCTACATGGACGGCCGGACCCTGGACGGGCAGATCCCCGCCGAGGCCTTCCAGGAGGTGACGGAGCGCCTGGGAGCCCTGGGGGTCCCCGCCCAAATGGTGGCGGCCATGAAGCCCTGGATGGCGGCCCTCATGCTCTCCTCCCTGGCGGTGCAGCAGGGGGGATACGAGGCGGAGTGGGGGCTGGACCTCCACTTCCACCGGAAGGCCGTGGAGGCGGGGAAGACCCTGGAGGCGCTGGAAACGGCCCGGGAGCAGATCGAGGTCTTCGAGGGGATGAGCGCCGAGGCCCAGGTGGCCTACCTCCTCTCCACCCTGGAGGAGCTGGACGACGCCGTGGACCGCATGGACCGGATGAGCCGGGCCTGGAGGGCCGGAGACGCCGAGTTCCTGGCCGACATGATCCGGGAATCCCTGGAAGACTCCCCCGAGCTCACCGAGCGGATCCTCTTCCAGCGGAACCGGAGCTGGGTCCCCGCCATCGAGGGCTTCCTCCGGGATCCCCGCCCCACCCTGGTCATCGTCGGCACCGGCCACCTGGTGGGAGAGGGCTCGGTGAACGAGCTCCTGGAGGAGCGGGGGTGGGTCCTGGAGCGGAGGGAGGTGGGGTGTTTTGCGGGGTGAGGGGTTGGGAAGCCTTCCCGCGGGCTATCGGCCGAGGTGGCAGAAGATGCCGCGCGGGCGTCTTCGAAGGTGAGGCCATGGACTTCATCGCCCTCGCGATCGTGGCCATACACGATCAACACCCAAGGCCACGGCCCAAGAATGAACCGCATCCCCTCCCATTCTCCCTCGAGTTGAGAGCCCAGGAGAGGCAATTCCGAGAGCGGCTCGATACGGTTCCGCACGCTTTCCCGGGTGTCCGGAGGAAGGGAGTGCATGGTGATGATCCCATCGAGCTTTCGCTGCGCCGCAGGCGCAACGATGACGGACGCCACCCCCTACAATTCCTCGAGTGGGACGCCCTTCCCCCCGCGAATCTCCCGCCTCCCTTCCTGCGCCCGTTCAAGGGCTCCCGGGATCCGATCGAGGAGAGAGCTGATCGAAGCCGGGTCCGGATCGGCCTCGTCCAAGGCCGTGGATAGCAATGAGCGAGCGAGCGTCCCCGGGTTGACGTGGGTACGCTTAGCCAAGGCCCGGAGCTTGGCGGCTCGGATGTCGTCGAGCTGGAGATTGAATCGGTTCTTGCTCATGGTCCCCCTCCGGCCTACAGCACAGAACGTGTCATTCTGTGACATCCTGGCTCTCCCTATGGCATGTCAAGCCATGGGACCCCTCTCCACTGTGGAGGAGTTGGAAGGGCCCTGGACCGGATGAACCGGGCCTGGCGGGCCTGCGACGCCGAGTTCCTGGAGGAGCGGGGATGGGTCCTGGAGCGGAGGGAGGGGGGGGACTTCGCCGGGTGGAGGGTCCGGCTTCACAGTCCCTCCCACTCGTCCCGGCCAATTCGAGCCTGACGAAGAATTCGGGTGAGGAGTCCGACTCCGATGTCACCGCGGTGGGGGTTCGGAATGCGAACCGTCACATCTCCGCGCACCATGAACTCGTGCTTACCACCGGAGTAGGGGCCTTCGAATCCCAGGGCGACGAGGTTTGCCACGAGCTTTCTTCGGCTGATTGCGCCACGGGGCGGCATTCAGCCGACTCTTTGGACTCGTATCTCAATCCCATCTACCGTCGGAAGGTTCAGGTTCTGCGAGACCCGAAACAAAACCCACTCTTCGACGACCTCCTCGAGCTCGTCCCTGCAGGCTTCGAGCGACTCCGCGTTGGCGTATACACCCTCGAACCCCGGGATCTCGCCGTAGTAGGTCCCATCATCGTCGAGGATCTCGTAGTGCGCCCGGCCCATCGCGCTGCGGATGTACTGTCGTAGCATTTCATTCTCCAGGAAAAGCGGATCCGGTCACAGCTCAAGATACCCTACCGCCCGCTAGAGGAGCCAGACCGAGCGACCCCTCCGGGCCCAGGCTACTCGAGATCCGTGCCACACCTGATCCTCCACAGCCGGTTCACCTCGACTCCCCTTTTCCCGCCCCCAGCTCCGCTCATCAATGGAACCCCTTAGGGACTTGGCTTGCGCCAAGGGCCGAGGACGCGGAGTTCCTGGCGGAGATGATCCGGGAATCCCCTGGAGGAGCGGGGCTGGGTCCTGGATCGGAGGGAGGTAGGGTGCTTCGCGGGGAGAGGGGAGGGGGGTACGAGCCGTCGATGCTCCTCCGGTGCCTTCTCACCTCGACGTGGCCTACGGACAGCGACGATCCACCCGGAACCGATGGATGTAGGGAACACCAAGATCGTCCCGAGATGTGCCCCAGATCTCCTCCCAGGTGGCTCTCAGGATCGTCATCCGAGGCTCCCAGGGAAGGGGGCACGACGGGACTCCGGTGATCCGGACGAAGCCTTCGACCTCCCACCGATCCTCTCCCCCGGTCAGGTCGAGCTCTCGGAGGAGCCAGAGCGACCCGTCGTTGCCGGCGACCAACTGTCGCACCGGCGGGTAGGCCTCCGGGAAGTCCAGCGCTGACCTGGGAAGGCGGGGGTCCTCCACGTATTCGGCAAACGCTTGATGGATCTGCTCGCGCTCAGCTGGGCCAATCCTCCTGGGTACGTACTCAACGTCCCTTCGCAGGATCGTGTCCCCCTCGAGGCTGAGCTTGAGAACCTCGAAGGACCCCCGTGGACCGCTTGCCCGGACATCCCCAAGTAGGAGGAGGGCGGACCCGTCAGGGGCAACCGCGAACGGTGGCAGGAGTCCCGCACCGAGAGGATGCATGGCGAATCCCTCCCCGACCTGTACCACCGGCTCGAGCGATATCACGGCGAGGACGCCTGCCATATCCCCCGTCGCCGTGAACCGACGGATGCTCGCGCGTCCCTCCTTTGAAGAATCTGCGAATGTTCCCCGCCACGGAGGGCCAGCCCAGGTAGGTCCCATCGGCCAAGGGCACGGCCGGGGTGAAACGCGCGCTCTCTTGCGGCAGGAAGACCGAGAACATGGCCCCACGTTCCGGAGTTCCTGCGGCCGTCAGGTATTGGACTGATGTGACATCGGTCACCCACAACGTATCGCCTCTCCACCCCAGATCCAGGAGACTGGTACGGAACTCGCCGGGGCCCTCTCCAGCTCTGCCAACGCTCCTTTGCAGGCGGCCGGTGGAGGTGAAGACCGCCACGCTGGTCGCAAACTGTTGGGCAACGTAGACATGTCCGTCAGGCCCCAGGTCCAGGGCAAGAACCTCCGTGAGCGCATCCTCTCCATCCATGGAACCGATGCGGAGGGTCTCTTCGAGGGACCATTCACACGCGCCGTGTTCCAGCAGGTGGAAATCGGAAGCCCCGGCTCCTTGGATAGCAAGAAGCCCCATGGACAGAGGGAACCAAGACATTTTCATGGATTTCTGTTCCCCCATTCTATTGGCGGATCCTTTCCAACGGAACCGGAACCGGAACCGGGTCCCCACCATCGAGGGGTTCCTCCGGGAACCGGTCCACAACTGGGTGCCCCGATGTACGGTGCCCCGCCCGTGCAGGCACTTCCAGGAGTCGCCAACATCGAGGCGACCGGTTGACACGGCTCGGCCCTACACGCCCGCTTGCCCTGCAGACAATGCTTGACAGGGCCCCCCGCTTTCCCCTGATCATGGTTCACCCACGTGTGTCCGTCTCGCTGTCCAGGGGCCGCGAAGGGACCCATCGCTGAACAGTCTTGGCGGTGGCTTGGAACCCGACAGATTTCCCGGTCTATGAGCGGACCACTCGGATGCACTTGCGCAGCTTGGGCGGTCATCGAGTGCGACTCATGCGTTTGAAAAGTTCGACGAAACCGATCCTCGCCTTCCTGGGTTTCGCAGCGCTGGGGATGACCGCATGCGAACCCGATGGTGGGGACACCACGCGGGGCACCACCCTCTCCCTGAGCCAGCTTCCTTCCTTCAGGGAGATCGGGGTCCAGGACTCGGGCGAGGCCGAAGCACTGCTCTTTAGGGTGCAGGACGCCGCATTCCTGGATGGACAGGTGGCCGTCGTGGATGGAGCACCGCCCTGGATCCGGATCTTCGAACCGGACGGGACCTTCCGGGGAGGCATCCTCCCGCAGGGAGAGGGTCCGGGGGAAGCGGGCCAGCCGAGGGCTGTATCGCGGACCTCCACCGGAGCGTTGAGCGTTACCGAGGGGCGCCGTGCCCAGGTCGTGTCCCAGGAGGGGCTGGCCCTGGGCACGGTCTCCCTCCCGGGTCACCTGCTGCGCTGGGCAGGAGAATTCTGCGGGCGGGAACACGCGCTGTGGGCCTTTCCCCTGGGCCAGGAGGATCCACCCAACCTTCTGGTCGTGGCTTCGGGGGAGGACGCGGTCATGGACACGATCCTGACCTGGGGACCCGCACGGGGAGCGTGGAGTGGCCGAGACCCCCCCCACGTCGTTCCGTCGTCCGCGGGGTTGCTGCTCCACACGGAGGAGCTCCAACGGGAGCGGATCATCGAGTTGGATTGCCAGGGACGGATCCGGCGTGAGATCCCCGTGGATCCGCTCGGGCCGCCGGAGCGGTACGAGGACCTCCCCGAAGGCGGCTTTGGACTCCTTCCGGCCGAACCTCCGTTGCCCGGAGGGCTCGCGAGGGCGGGGCCTCACCTGATCTGGGCGACCCGGGAGGTCCACCCGGGCCTCGAGTCCGCCGACGATTCGGTGACCGTCGTGCGGATCCACCTGGAGAGCGGGGAGGAGCAGAGGGTGGAAGTGTCCGGTTGGTACCGGCTTCATGACGGAGGCGCCGATGGGAGCCTCTTGTGGTCCGCCGAATACCCGGTGGCGCGAGTTGTCATCGTGAACGTGGACGACCTGATCCAACGTGCGACGGGGCACTGAGGCGTTTCCCCCGGAGGGGCGATTTCCTCGACGGGGATCTGTGATGGATCCCGAGCCGAACACGGTGTCGGTGCCACCCCGTCCTCGCACGTTGCTTTCCAATATCCGCGAGTGCTACGCCATCGACGCCCTCGAGATTTTCGGTTCCCGCGTAGGCGCCGACGCAGACGACAAGATCGACCTCGACGATGCCGACCCGGGCCTGTTCCACCCGACGAACATCGGCTTCCTGACCCTCCTGCTCATCGTCGCGTACTTCGCCTGGTAACGGCCGCTCGCGGGCTCGGAGCGCCTGTGGTTGGCCACAACCTTCGGGCTCGCAGCGCTCGTCGTGAACGTCTTCCCCTGACCCCCGGCGGTCCCTGGTGAGGACCCCGCCCACACCCACATTCTCACCATTCTCCCCCATCGGGTCCCATCACGCCCGCGGGCTCCGGGCGAAGAACAGCCAGTCCGTCCGCTCCTCCTCGACCATGGCAACGTAGAAGCTCACCTCCTCCACGCGCACTTCGCCGAACACGGCGTGAAGCGCACGGGAAAAGGGGGAACTCTCCGCGTACGACCAAACGCCGAGGATCCCTCCGGGCGCGAGGTGCCGGCTCGCCCGCCGCAGACCTTCCTCCGTGTAGAAGCGTCCGCTGCCCTCGTCCAACCGGTCATCGGGGGCATGATCCACATCGATGAGGATGAGGTCGAAGCGCTCCCCGGGGGGCGCGAGCAGACGGGCGTATACATCGCCCTGCACGGTGACGAAGCGATCGTCGGCCTTCAGCTCTGCGGACAGGGGGACGAAGTCCTTTTCGAGCCAGTCGATGACCGGGGACAGAAGCTCCACGGCCTCCACCCTCGCCACCCGCTCCGACGCCAGGGCCGCCCACGCAGTGTACCCCAGGCCCAGCCCTCCGACCAGCACACTGAAGTCGCTTCCACCATGCATTTCCAGCGCGACCCGGGCCAGCGCCCGCTCCGATTCATTGTGGAGGCTGCTCATGAGGAACTGGTGGTTCAGGGTCACCTCGGTGACCACCGTACCGGGGGCCGACAGCAGTTCTCGACGCCGCAGGCAGAGGGGCCCGAGGGGAGTGTCCTCGTAGGCCAGGATCTCCAGGTTGGATGGTGACATGTCGGGGATCGGCACTTCCAAGGTGGGGTGAACCGCGTGGCAGGAAGGGAAGCTATGCCGGATGCGTGTGGAACGACAGCGCTCCACGAGGGTGAAGCCACCGTGTCACCGGGAGCGGTCCTGGACGCGCCAGCCCACCAGTCCTCCCACAATCCCCGCCACCAGCATCAGGAGCCCGGCGGTGAACCAGCACGGGACCAACCCCGCTCCCGACCTCATCGGCTTCATTCGGGGGCCGGATCCGCCCAGGTGGAGCCGGTCGAGTTCCGATTGCCCGGGGACGCCCCCTTCGCTTCAGAAGCTCCAGGATGGCGTGGGGGGAGAGCCCTGCGTCCTTTCCCGCAGCGGCCCAGATCAGTGCCCCCAGGGGGAGGATGCGTTCGTGGGCCTCGAGGAAATCCACATAGTCCCGTGCTTCGTCCCGACCGGCCAGCACCAGGAGCTTGTTGATGGCAAGGTCCACGTCGTGGAGCCGAAATCCCCCGGCCTCCGGCAAGGAACGATCAGCCTCGAAGGCCTCCCTCACACGGTGCTCCGAATCGTGGAAGAAGTCCAGATCCTGATTGTTACCGCGTCGAGTTGGGAGCCGAATGAAGAGCAATGCCACCGGCGAGATAGCTGTCCTCGGTCCGATTCACCGAAAGGAGGCGCAGAAGCCCTTCCTGGAAAGCGGTCAGCGGCACAGCGCCTTCCCGGCGAGCCACGCCTCCCGATCTCCATGCTTCATCAGTTGGCGGGCTACCCACTCCACATCGTGCAGGCCGGCCCGGGTCCCGGGTCCTCCTATGCGACGAAGCTGCGGCCCCGCCGCACTTCCCGGGGGCGACTCCTCCTCAGCGCGGCGGACGCACGTACACCGAGACCAGGGACTCGTGGCCGTCGGGCCCCACCGCCGCCACCCCGAAGTGATAGTCGTCAATGGAGATGTCGTGGAGGGTGAACTCCGTCACGTCCCCCACCTGGAGCTCGTGCTCCCAGTCCATTCCCCAGGCCTCCCGCCAGAAGATCCGGTAGGCAACGGCGCCCTCCGAGGGCTCCCAACGGAGGTGGGCGTCGTAGCCCTCCCCCCTCCCCAGCATGCGGAAGTCCACCCCCGGGGCCGCAGGAGCCAGCGCCAGCGTGGCCAGCGGCGCCGCATTCACCCGCGCGTTCCGGGCCAGGTACTGGGGATCGATTCCGTCGGGCGTGTCGAAGACCGTGTGCTGCCTCCGGTAGTTCTCCCGGGACTCGGTGAAGCGGACGGCGGCGTATCCCTCCCGGTTGAAGGGGGTGTGGTCCCCACCCCGCCCGAACCGGTCCTCCCGGGCGATGAGGCGGACGTCGTGCCCCGGGACGTAGCGGGAGGCGTGGCGGCGGATGTAGCGGGCCAGCTGCCGGGACAGGGAGTCCTCGGGCCCCTCGGAGAAGACCCGGACGGTTCGGGTGTCCTGGAGACCGTTCCCCCCGGTGCCGTTCCCCACGATGTCGTTGTTGAAGATGGCGGTGATCTCCATCCCCTCCGCCGCCACCCGCTCGGCGTGGAGGCGGGCGCCCACCAGCCCTTGCTCCTCGCCGGCGATGGCCATGAAGACCAGGGTGGCATCGAACTCCAGTCCCGACTGGGCGAAGATCCGGGCCAGCTCCATGAGGAGGGCGGTCCCGCTCGCGTCGTCGTTGGCCCCCGGGGCGTAGCTGTCCAGGGGATCCCCGGTGGGGGCCTCCGGGACCTCCACCCCCTGGTCGCCGTACACCACCGAGTCGTAGTGCCCCGTCACATAGATCCGCCGGGGACTGCGCCCCGGGAGGATCGCCTTCACGTTCCGGAGGTCCGTGGTCCGGGTGATCCGCCCCTCGGGCTCCACCACGTAGCTGTCGAAGGAGACCTGGAGCCGGGGGGAGTAGGAGGCCATCTCCTCCCGGATCCATTCCCGGGCGGCACCGATCCCCCAGGTGGGGTGATCCGTGGATGAGAGGGTGCTGCGGCTGCCGAAGGAGACAAGGTGCTCCACGATGTCCTGGAGACGGTCGGGATCCACCTCCCCCAGGATTTCCTGGATCCTGGGATCCAGCCCCCCATGGAACTGCTGTCGGGCCTCCACGGAGAAGGGAAGGAGGACCAGGAGGGAGAGGAGGATGGCGGCGCCGCCGAGGCGTCCGCCCGGCACGGGCTGGGAACGGGGGAATCGCACGATGGGGTCTCCTGCGGATTCGGAGGAAGGGGGATCGGCCGATCCGGACCGCGGCCGAGGGCTGGGATCCGAAAGGCGGACTGAGGGAAAGCTACGCGGACCGGCGCGGCACCGGGAGATGCAGGGGCTCCCTGCGGGGAGCATGGAGTTGTGCTCTCCCCTTCACGGGATGCAGTTCAAGACCCTGAGCTGACCGCCCGCCGAATAGTTGAGGATCTCCCGGTCACACGTCGCGAGCTGACCTCCGAGATGCCTCGCGCTTGCCATGAGAATGCGATCTGCGGGATCTCCATGCGGCATCCCGGGAAGGCGGGTGCTTCCGATGGCAATCTCTGGGCCCAGCGGCAAGAGTTGGACTCCGGGAGCATGCAGTGCCGCCTGGACCCAGTCCTCCACGGGGCGGGAGAGGCTGATCCGCCCCTTCGCTTCCAGCATGGCCACCTCCCACACCGAGATGGCGCTGACCCGAACGGCTCCTCCCCTGGCCGCCCTCTCGATGGCTTCGATCGCAGGTGCAGAAAGCGCCGTCCGATCCCCCTCGACCAGCCAGATCCAGACATGGGTGTCGAGGACCGTGAGGGGCGCGGACCGGTCAGGCATCGGCGTCCCAGGCCTCGTCCAGAGGCGCAACGATGTCGCTGTGGATCGTCACGGACCCGGCGAGGCAGCCGAAGATCCCGCCAACCTCTGCCGGTCCTTCGTACGGGCTCAACTTTGCGATGGGGTGGCCGTAGCGCGTAACAACGACCTCCTGGCGTCCCTGGGAGACCCGCTCCAGGAATTCGTGCCACGAGTTCTTCAGATCGCTCGCTGACACTTCCAGCGGCTTGTTCTTCGTGGCCATACCGCCTCCGGTTCGAATGCACGCTTATGTCCTAAATATGTTGGCCCACACTCGCTCTATCGTCAAGAGTGGCCAGGGCCCGCTGAAACCCTCCCGGCCCCGGGCGTGGTCCGGACGCTCTCCTAGCTCCGCCACTCCGCCAGCAGCTCCGCCTCCCGCTCCCGGGAATAGCCCGCCCGCATCTCCTCGCTTCCGGTGGCGGCCGCCTTCCCCCGCCACCATTCCAGCGTCTCCATGGCCGTCACCGCCAGGGGGCGGAAGCTGATCCCCGCCGCCAGCGCCTTGCGGTTGTCCACGGCGTTGTAGCGATAGAAGCCTCGGGGCGGACGCCACCCCGGCACCTCCTGCGCCCCCCGCATCCCCCGGGCCTCCAGGAAGTCCCAGTTCACCCAGGTGAAGCTGGACGGATTGCCGGTGGAGGCCCGGAGCCCCCACAGGAACCCTCCGGCGGTGAGGGTTGAGGCGGGGCCGCTCACGTTGTACGTCCCGGTGACCCCCTCCTCGGCCATCCGGACCACGAAGTTGGCCAGGTCCCGGACGTCGATGTACTGGAGGGGGTCCGACGGATCGCCTGGCGCCAGGATGTCGCCCCCGTCATCCACACGACGGTACCAGAAGGTGAAGCGGTCGGAGTTGTCGAGGGGGCCCACGATGATGGGGGGGCGCACGATGCTCGTGCCCTGGGGGAAGCGGGAGAGCACCTCCCGTTCCGCCAGCGCCTTCAGCGGGCCGTACCCCCTCCACTCCGTGTCGGGAACCCCCTCCATCCCCACCTGGGAGGTCTCGTCGATGGGCTCCCGGAAGTGGGCGTACACCCCCCGGGTGGAGGTGAAGATGTACTGGCGGACCGAGTTCTTCAGCAGCTCGGCGGTGGCCCCCACGTCGGTGGGACCGTACCCCGAGTTGTCGATGACCGCGTCCCAGGTGCCCCCCTCCAGCGATGAGATGTCGGCGTTCCGGTCCCCCACCCGGACCTCCAGCCCCTGGAAGTCCTCCTGGTGCAGCCCCGGCTCGCTCCGGCCCCGGTTGAAGAGGGTGAGCGTGTGCCCCCGCCCCACGATCCGGTGCACCAGGTGCGGCCCGATGAACCCCGTCCCCAGGGCGCCCCCCACGAGGGCCGAGTGCTTGAGGAAGTCGCGGCGTGTGGTCATGGGTGAACCTGGTTGTTCGGGTGGAGATGCGAGTGGGAGTGGAGACGAGGGAGGGGGAACGCAAGAGTGCCGGGGCTGTTGGGGCCGGGCAAGGGGCGCGGCTGATCTTCCTCTCCCGTCGGGACTTCGTCGCACCCCTGAGCCCTGGCACGGAGTCTTCCCGTATAGGGGAGAGGAGGGGGCCGGGAGTGGCTGAACGTACCCCACCTTGCCCCGAGAACCGTCCTTACGCTGAGGAGGCCTTATGCCGCACATCTCCACCCTGGTCTCCGGACTACCCGACTATCGACTGAGCGATCGAGGAAACACACTGGTCCGAAGCGGCTTTCCGCATCGGATGCGGATTCCCGTGCTCCTCCTCCTCCCCCCCGACGTGGCGGCCGGGTCAGGGGCGGCGGGAATGGGAGAGGCGGCCCGTAAAGTCCTGGACGACTGCCGGGACTACTACCTCGAGAACTCCCAGGGGCGGTTCACCTTCGAGTTCCGGCTGCGAACCGGCGTGCCCCGACGTCCGTTCACCTGGCGGGGCAACGTCTCGGCTACACCCCGCTACACGGGCTCGCCCCCGCGCCTCGCGAACCTCTCGGCCTTTCCTCGTGAATCGGCCTATACGGGCTTTGACATCTTCGAGCTTCCGGACCGTCCCGCAGGCAGTGCCGGAGAACCCATCGTGCTCAGGAACTATGGGCTTGGGGCCTACACGAATCTGGTGCGCCACGTCCTTGAGACGATGGGGGCACCGCACCCTTGGGACCATCCGATTTCCCGGACCCAATGGCTCCGGTTCGGCTTCCCGGAGGGCCGCAGTACCGCACATCTGGCCTGCCTGGGACTGGACGCAGTCAAAGCCGGGATCGGCTTCGTCCGTTCTTTCGGATACCGGGTGGCCCCCGGTCGCACCCCCGGGGAAAGCTCACCCGTTCAGGCCGTCCCGATCCAGATGGATGGCCGCGCCCTCCGCCTGTTCGCCTGGGCATGGTGGCATCCCACGGCCAAGAACAAGCAGACTTCCTTCGCGACCTTCTTCCATGAGCTCGGGCACGTTCTCGGGCCCCGCGATCATTACGCGTCTGAGAAACTCGGCTTCGTCACAGGTCCCCCCCAGGGGTTCATGGGAAAAAGCAGCCTCATGGGCAGCGGGTTCGGGAGCCTGGGCGTCCACTTTGACGGATACAACAAGGCAGCACTCGGGTGGCTCTCTCCCAGGGTCGTGGAACCGCCCCGGGTCCTTCGCTCGGTCCTCGAGCCCGTCTACCGCTCCCGACGCAGCGCACTCCTCATTCGGCCCGACCCCGCCGGTCACCCCGGGGAAGCCTTCCTCCTCGAGGTCAGGGACCCCACGGCTCCGGGAGGGGGAACTCATCGGACCGCTCGCTTCGACGGTTCCCTGGAGGAACACTACCAGGGCGTGATGATCTACCACCTCTCCGGGATGCGACCACCGACGTTCGAGAATCCGACGGCCGACCTCATCGGCGAGGAACCTCCGGTCAGGGCCGGTATCGACAATCCCCGCAGAAAGAAGAAGGCGTTCACCGGAGTTCTGCGGGGTCGGCGCACCCTCTTTCGCGACGGCACGGGTTCGGGGCTTAGGGTTCGAGTTGGATCCCGACGGACCGACGGCGGTCGGCCGGTGGACATCTGGTGGGCGCGACTCCGGGACAGCGCGAACCGGGGGCCCGTCGTGGGGAGCGGGGGAGCCGTAGCCACCCTTCGTCCCTGGTTCGATGTCCCCGTGAGTGTGTATACCCGACCGAACGGCGGTGTTGGCGTGGTAAGCTGGAGAGTGCCGGAAGGCCAGCCGGTCTCGGCACGGGGTCAGGCCTTGGCTCCAGAACCGAGGGGCCTCGGCACCTTTCCCCTCGTCCGCCTGCCCCCGTCCAGGCACCTCTCCACCTGCGTTCTCACGAGCGAGGGAATCCGCACGGTGTTGGCGGCGGCGCCGGTCCTCGCCGGCGTTCGACTGATCACCTTTCGAGTGGCGAACAAGGGAGGGGGACATCACCCAACCTTCGCCTGGGCATCCTCCTCCCATCTTTCCGGAAGCCACCCGGTGGTTGCGACCCTCCAGGGATCGAGCTTTGCGCTCGGCGTCGTTCGAAGTGGGGTTGTGGTTCTGTCCTCATGGAGTGGGATCGCCCCCAGGCGCCGATTCGAGGTTACAGGCCCCCGCGTGTCGGACCGATCCGGAGCGATGGCGCTCGCTGCGATTCCCACCGATGAGCCCGGGGTTCGGCTTCTTTGCGTTGCCCTCCTGCCCCATCGTTCCGGCGCGCACGGGATTCTGGAACTCTACCGTGTGGTCCTGCGAACTGGGGCCATGGAGCGAGTGGAGCAGATCTCCCTGGGTTCCGATTGGGGAAACAGCCGAAATCTCCAGCTGATTCCCCTCTCCTCCGACCGTATCCTCCTGGCCGCCCGGACAGAGTCGGGCCAGATCCGGGTCGACATCTGGCGCATCGGGGCCAGGCGCGGTGCTCAGGAACGACGTTCGAGTGAGATGCTTCGCAGGTCGCGAAACGTTCATCCTCGGAGCGAGCCGGCCCCCTTCCAGGTGGCTCGCGCCACGCCGCACCATGTCGCCCTGGCCGAGCAGCATCCCGACTCCGGACGATGCTCTGTGGGGGTCTACCGGCTGGCACCTGGTGACAGGCTCGACTTTGAGGGTGACTCCGGGGCGCTGGGGGATCTGGTGGATCTCGTCTCAGTGGAGGCGATGGTCGGCGCCCGCCAGCGAGCGTTCACCTCCACCGTGGACGAGAGCGGGAGGCTTCGGGGAACCACCTGGGACGTCACCGACCGGCCCCCATGGTAGGGCGGCGGGGCAAGCGCCGTGAGGAATGTCCAACGCGGGTCCCGGCGCGGTTCGGACCGCTGACACCTCCTTCCAGAGAGGCCTGACGCAGTGGCGGGTCCGTGGCCTCCCCCGTCGAGTCGAGCTCCACCTCGGTGGATGGGACGGGGGGTGGTGAGCTGGCGGTCCTCGAGGCGAATCGTATCCTCCCTCACTTCTCAAGGAGCGCGGGCGGCGTTACGGTCTCGGCACCTGAAGTCAGGCCCTCACCCCTCCATCCCCTGCTCCAGCGCCTGGCGGATCACCGGCGGCGGCTGTGCCCCCGAGAGCCCCAGCCGGCCGTTGATGACGAAGAAGGGGACCCCTCGGATCCCCAGGGAGCGGGCCCGCTCCTGGTCCGCCCGGACCGCCTCCACGTAGGCGTCCCCAGCCAGCATCTCCTCCACCTCGTCGGGGTCCAGCCCCACCTCGGCCCCCAGCGCCGCAAGCTCGCTCGGATCCGCGATGGCCCGCCCCTCCGTGAAGTAGGCCCTCAGGAGACGTTCCTTCATCTCTCCCTGGAGCCCCGCCTCTTCGGCCATGTGGAGGAGGCGGTGGGCGTCCAGGGTGTTTCCCCGACGGGCCCGGGCGAAGTCGAAGCTCAGCCCCTCCGCCGCCGCGGCTCGGGTCATCTCATCCATCATCCCCTGGGCCTCTGCCACGCCCATCCCGTACTTCCGGGCCAACTCTTCGGCCAGCCCACCCTCGGGCACCCGGGAGGCGCCGGGGTCCAGCTCGAAGCTCCGCCAGACCACCTCCACCGGGTGGTCCACCTCCTGGATGGCAGCCTCGAAGCGGCGCTTCCCGATATAGCACCAGGGGCAGACCACGTCGGACCAGATCTCCACCTTCAGGGCCGAGGCCTCCGGCCCGGGCTCCCCTCCGCCCGACCCGGCGGCCGGGGGTTGGGTCCGCTCCCGCCCGCGGCTCACGGAGCCGCCGCCCGCTCGCCCAGGCGCTGATCCATCATGAGCATGGCCGCAGAGTCGGAGCCCGCCATCTCCAGCTGGTCCACGATGGTCTGCATGGTGTCCTCCTCCTCGACCTGCTCGGTGATGAACCACTCCAGCATCACCCGGGTGGCGTGGTCCTTCCGGGAGGTGGCCAACTCGTAGAGCTCGTTGATCTGGGCCGTCACCTTCCGTTCCCCCGCCAGGGCGTGCTGGAAGGCCTCCAGGGGGGAGTCGAAGCCGGCACGGGGGGCGTCCACTCCCTTGAGGTCCACTCGTCCGCCCCGGTGGAGGACGAAGTCGAAGATCCGCATGGCGTGGTCGTGCTCCTCCCGGGCCTGGGCCCGCATCCACTGGGACATCCCCTCCAGGCTCAACCCGTCCAGGTAGGCGGCGGTGGCCAGGTAGTGGTGCTCGGCGTTCAGCTCTTCCTTGATGTGCTCGTTCAGCGCCTTCTGGATCTCGGCGTCCATGGGTCCTCTCCGAAAAGTGGGATCGTGGGGTGGGGTCGCAGGGGGTGGAGGCGCAGGGGTCGCTCCGACAGGGAGGGGGTCGTGCCGGCACTGCCACTCCCCTCCCCCCGTCCCGCCCGGTGCGGCCCCTGGAACTCCCTCGACCCCGGAAGGCCCCCGGAGGATCCCTCCCCTGCCGGAACGCATGCCCACGCTTTAGGTTAGAGAAGGAGCCACTGGTGTCGCATGTCCACCGGTGGCCTCGAGCCCTCGCCCCCTCTCGCGGAAGCCAGTCAAGTCCATGTCACCACCGAGCACGCGGATCGGAACCGCCTTCCTCCTCGCCCTTCTCCTGCCCTTGGTCCTCCCCTTTGGCTCCGAGGCCGTTCCCTCACTCGTCACGACATGGACCGCCGCCGCCCAGGAAGTCTTCCCCGATTCCAGGGAGCGGACGATCTCCGCTGTTCGGACCACCGGTCCCATCGAGATCGACGGCCGCCTGGACGAGGACGAATGGGCCCGGGCCGAGCCCACCTCCGGCTTCATCCAGCGGGAGCCCTTCGAGGGGCGACCCGCCATGGAAGAGACGGAGGTGCGCATC
>REED01000044.1 GCA_007695225.1 Gemmatimonadales bacterium | reverse complement strand
TCGTTGGGCCGCTTCACCGATGCTACCGCATCGCTTTCAGCGACCCGCCTCGACCAGGACCGCAAGACCCCTTCTCGGTGGTCCCTCTACTTCTTCAACAGCCTGCTAGGGAGATTACACATTTTCCAGCAGGGACGCGAGGGTGTGGACCCGGCTGGCGCTTCTGATGGAAGGAGATCCCATCCCCTCAAGAACCAGCGGAGAACGGCATGGAGTGCTGACGGGAGCGAGAGAGCAGCCGGACGGAGATCGATCTCACCGAAACCCCGGTGATGGAGTGGAGTTGGCGGGGTGGACACTCGGGTCGTCCCAGGGATACCGGGGTCCGTTGACCATGGACCCATGGACGGCACATGATGACGGGCTCCCGCCTCCCAAGGCCCCTCCCAGGACCCTCCGTGGTCCCACCCATCCCCACCGTATTCCCCACATGCCCCCTGCCATCACCGACGTCGCCCTCCTCACCGAGTCCCGCTACCTGGCGTCCTCGGCGCCGCCGGGGGACTGGTATCTGGAGAACATCCTTCGGGAGGACGCCCTCCTGCAGGACGCACTGGGGGAGTCGGGCCTCTCCTCCAAGCGGGTGGACTGGGCCGACCCCGGCGCGGACTGGACCCGATTCCGATGTGCGGTCCTTCGTACCACCTGGGACTATTTCGACCGCATCAAGGCATTCCGGGCCTGGCTCGGGCGGGTGGAGGGCGACACCCGCCTCTTCAATTCCGCCTCCCTGGTCCGCTGGAACCTGGACAAGGGGTACCTGGGCGAGTTGGCGGAAAGGGGGGTGCCGGTGGTTCCCTCCCGGTTCCTGGAGGCCGGGGACGGGACGCCCCTGGCGAGGCTCCTGGAGGAGACCGGGTGGAGCGATGCGGTGATCAAGCCCTGTGTGTCGGGGGCGGCCCGCCTCACCTACCGGGTGGATCCGGGGACGGCCCGCTCGGTCGATACCCGGCTCCGGCCCCATCGGGCCGCCGAGGCCTTTCTCCTCCAGCCCTTCCAGGCGGAGGTGCTTCGCTCCGGCGAGGTCACGCTGGTGCTGGTGGAGGGGGAGGTGACCCATGGGGTCCGGAAGCTGGCCAGGCCAGGTGACTTCCGGGTGCAGGACGACCACGGGGGGACGGTCCACCCGCATGACCCCACTCCCCGGGAGGTGGCGGTGGCGCGACAGGCCATGGCCGCCTGCCCCTCCCCTCCTGTCTACGGACGGGTGGACCTGGTGGAGGACGGGGAGGGGGGACTCGCCGTGATGGAGGTGGAGCTCATCGAGCCGGAGCTCTGGCTCCGGGCTCACCCGTCGGCGGCCACGGCCCTGGCCCGGGCCATTGCCCGGCGCCTGCGGGAGGGGTGAGGAGGGGCGCCGGGGGAGGACGATCATGGCTCCACCCAAGCCCGGACATTCGCTTTGGTGAACCCCCTTGGTGTCTGCCGACCCTGAGACGACTTGCCCCGGTCCGCCAGGCGAAGCTACCCTGCCGCGATTCCAGTAGGACGCCTGGATGGACGGGCCCTGGGGGCCCGCCCCCGTCCATCACCCGGGATACGGGAGGGATCATGGTGGGTTTCGGCCGCTTCAGGGGAATCAGGGGGACCGGTCTCGCGAGCCTGGCAGCGCTGGCGCTCACCGCCTGTTCCGAGTCCTCTCCCCCCCCAGCCTCAACGCCCTACCTGGTCGAGGAGGCACCGCTATCCCAACTCTCCGACGACCTGGCATCGGGACGCACCACCTCGGTGGAGGCTACCCAGTCCTACATCCATCGCATCGAGGCTCTGGATGGACCCCTGAACGGCGTCATCCTGGTGGCCCCCGATGCCCTGGAGCAGGCGGCAGCGTCCGACGCACGACGGGCCGCCGGACAGGCGCTGGGTCCCCTGGATGGAGTCCCGATCCTGTTCAAGGACAACCACGATGCCGTGGGGATGCCCACCACGGCGGGCTCCTTCGCCCTGGAGGAGAACCACCCCACCGTGGACTCCGAAGTGGTCCGGAGGCTCCGGGCCGCAGGAGCTGTCATCCTGGGCAAGGCCAACACCTCCCAGTTCGCAGGCTTCAGGAACTCGGCTTCGTTCAATGGAAGCACCGTGGGGGGAAGCACACACAATCCCTATGATGTGGGCCGCACGGCCGCTGGTTCCAGCAACGGGTCGGGAATCGCCGCGGCCATGAGCTTCGCCGCGGCGACCCTGGGGACGGAGACCGGCGGGTCCATCATCGGACCGTCCTCGGTGAACGGGGTGGTGGGAATGAAGCCCACCATCGCCCTGGTCTCCCGCCGCGGCATCGTCCCCATCAGCCTCACCCAGGATTCGTCCGGCCCCATGGCGCGCACGGTGAGGGATGTGGCCATGGTCCTGGATGTCATCGCCGGCACCGACCCCGGTGACCCCTGGACGGAGGCGGCCGATGCCAACAAGGCCGACTATGTCGAGGCGCTCACCCCAGCGGCCCTCCGGGGGAGGAGGTTGGGGGTGATCCGCCCCACCGGGGAGAATGGGGAGGTCACCGGTCCCCTCTTCGATGCTGCCCTCGAGGTCCTGGTCGCCCGGGGGGCGGAGCTGGTGGAGATCCCTCCGGAGGTGCTGGTGGACCCCAGGCCCGAGATGCGCGTGATCCTCCTTCATGACTTCAAGGAGGACCTGAATGCCTACCTCGCAGGGACACCTGCCAGCGTGACCGTCCGATCCCTGGCCGATCTCATCGAATTCAGCCGGTCGGACCCGCGGGAGAGCATGCACACCATGGACCTCTGGGAGGGCTCGGAAGCCACGGAGGGAGGGCGCCGGAACCCGGAGTACATGGCGGCGGTGGAGGCTGGGAAACGCATCACCGGGGAGGAGGGGATCGACCGGTGGCTCGCCGAGTACGACGTGGTGGCCCTGGTGACCCCCAGCGGCTCCCCGGCGGCCCTTCTCCAGCCGGACGGGACCCCTGGGCCGGGACCGATTGCCCCGGAACCCAGGGGCACGCGCCCAGCCTCCCTCACCACCATGGCCGCCGTGGCAGGATATCCCATCCTCTCGGTGCCCATGGGGCTGGTGGACGGGTTGCCCGTTGGGATCTCGTTCGTGAGCACCGCGTGGACCGAGGCGCTCCTCCTCTCCCTGGCCTACGACTACGAACGAGCCTCGCTGGCCCGGGTCCCTCCCGAGCGCGCCCTCATGGTGCCGGGGCGCCAGCCCTGACCGAGGGAGAGAGGCCGGCCGGCCATAGGGGGAGCCGGCCGGTCATCGGGGGAGCCGGCCGGTCATCGGGGAGGCTCGCCGGCTGCGGATCTCACACCATGCCCCCCGTCGCGCCGCGCCTACCGCCTACCGCCGCCACTCCACCGACAGGACTCCGCTGTGGAGCCAGGCGAAGGTGTAGACCTGGGTGACGTCGGCCCCGCCCTCCACGGTTCGGTAGCCGCTTCGGATCCTCCAGCGGTCGTTCAGGTCGTATCCCACGGTGAGGGCCGCGTCCACCGCCCGTCCCGGGCCCCCTGCCAGGGCGTCGGCGTCCAGGGCCAGGCGCCACTCCGGCGCGAACCGCCATTCTCCCGCCAGATGAAGGAGGGGAACGAATCCCAGGTCGTCCTTCCGACCCTGGATCCGTCCGTCCGCCCCCTCCTGCTCCAGGGCGATGACGGCGTCCCGTACCTTCGCGGTGAAGCCAACCCAGGCGGTGGTTCGGTCCCCATCCCGGAGGCGGTACCGGTACGAGAGGCGGTAGGAGTTGAAGGTGTACCGGGCCTCGGTGGGGACCCCACCCTGGAAGGTGGCTCCGGCGAAGCGCACCTCGTCCTCCGGGAGCCCGGTCTCGGTGAGGGAGAAGGGCGCCAGGAGGAGGCGGATGCCGTGGCGCTCCCCGGGGTTCCAGGTGAGGTAGAGCCGGCCTCCCGCCCAGGGGCCGCTTCCGGCCAGGTCGTAGAGGGAGAACCGGGTGGCTGTCCCGTCATTTGGAATTTCGACGTCGTTGTAGCTCTGCCAGACGGCACCCGTCTCGAGTTCCACCTGGAGGGTGGGGAGGGGGACCCCTGAGGGAGCCTGCCCGGCGGCGCCTCCGGCCCCGCCTGCCCCGAAGAGGGTCAGTGCGACGATCAGGAGCGCGGATCTTGGAGTCATGGAGCCTCTCCCTCCCCCTCGGTCTGGTTTCGCATGTGATCGGCCACCTCCCGGAACCGGACCGTCAGGAACTCCCGGACCACGGCCGGCATCTCCTGTTCGTCCAGCGCGCGGTTCATGCACCAGAGCCACTCGTCTCGTTCCTTCGCCCCGATGGGAAAGGGAAGGTGCCGGGCCCGGAGCATGGGGGGGCCGTAGCGCTCCATGTAGAGCTGGGGTCCACCGAGCCAGCCCGAAAGGAAGAGGTGGAGCTTTTCCCGGGAGACCTTGAGGCTCTTCGCGTGAAGTGCGCGGATCCCAGCCGCTTCGGGCGCCGTATCCATGAGGTCGTAGAACCGGTCCACGAGCTGGCGGACCGCGGGATCGCCGCCCATCAGTTCGTAGGCGGTGGGGGGATGTTCAGTCATGGGAGAAAGGTAGCGAGTCAGGGAGTGCGGGTCGGAGGGCACGTCGCCCTGGCCGGGTCCGTCACCGCCAGCGGTCCCGTCACCTCCAGATGCCCCGTCACCTCCAGAGCGCCCGCCCGTTTCCGTCCTCCGGGAGCCAGAGGAGGGTGGCAAGACGAACGGCCATCCCGGTGAGGGTGGGGCGCACCTGGAACTCCTCCAACGGCCCTTCCTCGTCGAAGCCCGCCTCCACCTTGCGGAGCTCCTCCTGGAACTCCTCCTCCATCTGCTGGAGCTGGGCCCGCACCGCCTCCACCGTCTCCTCGGCCTGGGCCACCTCCCGCCGGCCCTGCATGACCCGCCCCGCGGATCGCATGGCCGTCCCCGACCGGGCGGCGGAGGTCTTTCGTCCCAGGAAGGCCCCAAGGAGTCCTTCCCCCACCCGGAGGGCGGTATCCAGGGTGCGCTGTTGCGCCATCCCCGCTCGCTTCTCCACGGCCTGCAGGGCCCGGCGTTCTCGCTCCTGGAGGGTGGTGAGCCGGGGCTCATAGCGTTTCCGGATCCGGTCCAGCGCCCGGTCCCGGTCCTCTCGACGCAGGTCCGCGAGGCGCATCCGGAACTCTGACTCAGCTTCCCCCGGGCGGGAGATGACCTTCCGGGCCTTGGACTCCAGGAGGGTGAGGGGACGGTGGGACTGGATCCAGCGCTGAGCCTCCCGTCCCCAGGCGGTGTAGCTCCGGTTCTGGGTGGCGTCGGCCGGAAGGGCGAGGAAGCCGGCTCCGTCCAGGGGCCGGTCCTCCAGGAAGTCCAGCTCCAGTTCCACCTCCTCGGCCTGGTCCCAGTTCACGGCCACGGGCCCGTCGGCGAAGGGGAGGAGGATCCGGATCGGCTGGATCTCGTCCACGCCGGCCCGGGCATTCCGATACGCCACGTCCACGAAGACCCCCAGTGCCGGGCGATACTGGAGACCGTCCCCTCCACGAAGCGGCGCCAGGAAGTGCTCGGGAATCCCGGGGGGTAGGAGCGGACGGGGAGAGCCCGATGCCGTTGAGGACAGTCCCGGAGGGCCCGACACCGGGGAGGCCGGTCCCGGCACCGCACTTTCAGCTGAAAGTGCACCTGCAGGAGCGCCCTCACCCACGCCAGCGCTGACCCCTGCGGCTGCGGCAGGAGAGGCGGCAGGAGAGGCGGCAGGAGAAGCGCCGGAGGAGGACGGGGTGGGGGAGGGCGGAGTGGGGGAAGGGTGGGCCTCGTTCGCAGCTTCCAGCGTCCGGATCTGCTGGAGGGTCATGGGGCCGGCCAGGTAGGACATGACCCACCGGGTCTCGAAGAGGACCGGCGCCCCGTCATGGACGTTGTGGAGGAGGAAGTTCCGCTGTCCCAGCCCGGAGATGAGGCGGTCCAGCTCCTGGCGGGAGAGGGGGTTCGATCCTGCCATGGCCCCCTGGAGGGCATCCATGATTCGGGCCTTGTCCCGCTCGGTCTGGAGGCGGCCGATGAACCAGCTCCCCGTGTTGCCCAGCCCCTTGTAGTCCAGGTCCACCGGATTCTGGGTGGCCAGGAGCATTCCCACCCCGAAGGCCCGGGCCTGCTTGAGGAGGGTGAGCATGGGGGCCTTCGAGGGGGGATTGGCCGAGGGCGGGAAGAACCCGAAGATCTCGTCCATGTACACCAGGGCCCTCAGGCTCGAGGTCCCGCTCTGGCCCCGCATCCACGAGAGGATCTCGTTCAGGAGCATGGCCACGAAGAACATCCGCTCGTCGTCGCCCAGGTGGGCGATGGAGAAGATGGTGACCCGGGGCTTCCCTTCCGGCGTGTAGAGGAAGGAGGGAATGTGGAGGGGCTCCCCCTCCATCCAGGCCTGGAAGCCTGGAGAGGCCAGGATGCCGTTCAGGCGAAGGGCCAGGTCGAAGCGGTCCTTCGAGGGGTAGAAGCTCTCCAGCTCCATGACTCCCACCCGGGTGAATGGAGGGCGCTGGATGGCCTCGATGAGATGGCCCAACTCCAGCGATCGGCCATGACTCCCGGCGTTCTGGAGGATGGTGGCGAGGAGGATGTGCTCCCGGCTCCGGATGGGGTCCGCCTGGATCCCCATGAGGGCCAGGAGGCTCGTGACGGTGGACTGGATCCGCTCCCGGAGGGCGTCGGGGTCGTCCAGCACCGCCTGGGTGGGAACGGCGAAGGAGCGGAGGACCGAGACCTGCCGGCCGGCGGCGCTCCCTGGGGTGTAGATGGAGAAGTCGGCGTGCTCCTTCAGGCGCCGGATGCGCTCGCCATCCTGACCCCATCCGGCGAGCCCGTTGCGCCAAAGCTCCGCCTGACCGGCGGCGAAGTCGTCGGGGTCCTCGCCCCGCTGTCGGGCCACCTCCTCGTTGATCCAGGGGCGGAAGTCGTCCGGGGCCAGCTCCGGAAAGGCGAGGAGCAGGTTGGCCAGGTCCCCCTTGGGATCGATGGCGATGACCGGGATGCGGTCCATGGCTGCCTCTTCCAGGGCGCCCACGGCGAGGCCGGTCTTCCCGCTTCCGGTCATCCCGATGATGACCCCGTGGGTCGTCAGGTCCCGGGAGTCATAGAGGAGGAGATCGTCGGTCCGCTCGCCGGAGGCGGGGTCCCGGAGCCGTCCGAGATAGAAGGCACCGAGCTTCTCGTAAGCATCCTGGTCGTCGTTCATGGTGGAGAGGCGGGAGAAAGGGGGCTGTAAGGACCGCCGGGGGTCTGAAGCACCACCGGCGCGGCGGGTTCAGGGCAATGTCAGCCCCATCCCCGCGGGGCGCCACCCTGGAGGCGCCACCCTTGCGGGATCGGCAGGGTCGGGATTCTTGTGGGTGGAGAAGGGGAGACCGGCGGCATCGCCCGTGCCGGCCGACCCCGAGGGCCCGGTTTCCCCCGAATGAAGAGACCGAGCCCGGACCTGTCCTCCAGAAGGAAGCGTGTTGCCATGCGGCTGAACCCCCTCTCCGTCCTTGCTGCCTCCCAACGGGCCTGGCGCGCCCTTCGGGCTCCGAACCCGTCCATGGCGGTCCTGGCGGCGGTCCTTATGGCCGTCGGGGCCTGCGCCGACGCCCCCGCCGCCGACGAGGGGGCCCGGGGGGCCGCCGCCTCGGAGGGGGTCCGGATCTCGGGCGATGCCTCCGCCTTCCAGGTGGACACGGACTGGCCCCGACTCCTTCCCAACGACTGGATCTGGGGACCGGTGACGGGTCTCTTCGTGGACGCCCGGGACCATGTCTGGGTGGTGCACCTTCCCGAGGACCTCATTCCCCAGGAGATCGGCGCCGTTCAGGATCCCCCCATCGCTGAGTGCTGCGTGCCCGCGCCTTCCGTCCTGGAGTTCGATCCCGAGGGGAATGTGGTGCAGGCCTGGGGAGTGCATGGCGAGGAGTGGCCCTGGGGCCTCCACGGACTCTTCGTGGACCACAACGACTTCGTGTGGATCGTTTCCAGGGATCAGCATCACGTCCTCAAATACAACCGGGACGGCGAACTCCTCATGACCATCGGTGAGGTGGATGTCCCGGGGCACAGCAACGATCCGGATCGCTTCCGGAGTCCGTCGGACATCTGGGTGGATCCGGGGGCCAACGAGGTCTTCATCGCCGACGGATATGGGAACCGCCGGATCGTGGTGTTCGACGGCGAGACGGGGGAATACCGTCGTCACTGGGGAGCCTACGGCGAGCCCCCGGACGACGACTACGAGTTCGGTCCCCGGGGAGCCGATCACCCACCGGCCCGCCAGTTCGGCACCGTGCACGGGCTGGAGGGATCCCGGGACGGCCTCCTCTATGTGGCGGATCGCCGAAACAACCGGATCCAGGTCTTCCAGCAGGATGGGACCTTCGTGATGGAGCGCCTGGTGGCGCCGGAGACCCAGGCCTCGGGCACAGCCTTCGACCTCGCCCTCTCTCCCGATGAGGGACAGGAGTTCCTCTACTTCGCCGACGGGACGAACCACAAGGTACGGATCTTCCGGCGGGATACCCTGGAGGAGCTCGGGGAGTTTGGCGGTGGCGGGCGCCTGCCGGGGCAGTTCATCCGTCCCCACAACATCGCCGTGGACTCCCGGGGGAATGTCTACGTGAGCGAGGCGGCCTGGTCCCGCCGGGTGCAGCGGTTCACGCCGGGAGGGTGACCTCCTGACAGGCAGCGCAACCGGCAGGGGAGGCCGGTTCTACTGGGCCGGTCCTACACTGCCGGAGGCTCTTCCCGGATGGAGAGGACCGGGAGCTTCCACCCGAAGAGGATGGCGCCGAAGCGGAGGGCCACGATGAGGGCCATTCCAGCCATGGCGGCGAGGTGCTCCTCCACCCCGGCGCCCATGAGGAGGAGGTAGCCGGCGGCCCCGGCGATGGCGGCGGTGGCGTAGAGTTCCCCGCGCCGGAGGATCATGGGGACCTGGGCCGAGAGAACATCCCGGATGGCCCCGCCGGCCACCCCTGTGATGGTTCCCATGAGGATCACGATCCCGGCGGGGTACCCCATCCGCGCCGTGATCTGGGCCCCGGCGATGACGAAGAAGGCCAGCCCCAGTGCGTCGGCGATGGCCAGCGAGTTCTGGGGCGGACGTGCGAAGCGGGTCCAGACCAGCGTCCCGGCGGCAGCGGCCAGGATCACCGCCAGGTAGGTGGGCTCGTCGATCCAGAAGACCGGGTGGCGGTCCAGGAGGACGTCCCGGGTGGTCCCGCCCCCGATGGCCGTCACGGCCGCCACCACCACCACCCCGAGCAGGTCCATCCGCACCCGGAGGGCCGCCAGGGCTCCGCTTACGGCGAAGACGGCGACGCCCGCCAGGTCGATGAACCGGCCGATGTCGGGGGGAAGAACATCCATCCGGGAATGCTGCCAGGGAAGGGTGGAAGGGGCAAGGCCCCCGCAAGGTCCCCGAAGGGTCCGTCAGGGGGTCCGTCCGGGGGTCGGGCGATGCTCCTCCCCGCCACTAGCTTCCCAGTCCCCGAAGGTGACCCCTTTTCCCACCCCGGCAGGAGGACGTCTGTGGCTCTCGTTTCCGGCTTCCACCGCCAGTTCGTGGCCCGACTCGAAGGGCTCCTGGACCAGCTCGCGGCCCGAAAGGAGGTGAGGACGGCCGTCCTGGGGGTGGCCTCCGGGGATGGTGGTTTCCGGTGGATCGGGGCGCGGGGGGAGACCGTCCCGGGGGGGGACGCCATGACCCCGGAGACCCCCTGGTTCATCGCCAGCATCACGAAGCTCTTCATCGCCGCCACCGTCCTTCGGCTGGTCGAAGATGGGGCACTGACCCTGGAGGACCGGCTGGTGGATCTCCTTCCACCCTCGGTGACCGGGGGGCTTCACGTCCTGGGCGGGGTGGATCGGACCGACCAGATCACGGTGGAGCATCTCCTGGCCCACGCCTCGGGACTGCCGGACTACATCGAGGACTTCCCGCCGCGGAGCCCAAGGGGGGTGAGGCGCTCGGAGATGAGGTCCTCGGGGATGAGCCCCTCGGAGATGAGCCCCTCGGAGATGAGCCCCTCGGAGATGAGCCCCTCGGGGACGGCAGGGGACGGTGGCGGGCCGGGAGCCGCGCCCCCGGGACTCCCTGACCGCCGAAGCCTGGTGGAAATCCTTCTGGCGGAGGGCGATCGGGACTGGACGCTGGACGACACGGTCCAGCGGGTGCGGGAGCGGCTCCGTCCCCACTTTCCGCCCCAGGACCTGTCGGGCCGCAGGGTGAGGGTCCGCTACTCGGACACCAACTTCCACCTCCTCATGGCGCTGGTCGCAGCCCGGGAAGGGCAGCCCTTCCATCAGGTGCTGGAGGAACGGGTCCTGGTCCCCCTGAAGCTCGACGGAACGTGGGTGTCAGGTCACCCTCGTCCCGGTATTCCCGAGACCCCCGTGGCGGCGCTGTGGGCCGGGGACGAGCGGGTGGAGTTCCCTCGGTTCTTCAGGTCCATCGCCGACCTCAATGCCACCGCCGGGGACCTGCTCCGATTCCTTATGGCGCTGGAGCAGGGAGGACTCTTCCGCGATCCGGGAAGCTGGCGGCGTATGCAGGCCCGATGGAACCGATTTTCCCAGCCCACGGACCGGGCGGCCCTGCGCCAGCCCAGTTGGCCCATCGAATACGGGCTCGGGATCATGCGCTTCCAGCTTCCCCGTTTCCTTACCCCCCTCCGGCCCGTTCCGACGGTGGTGGGACACACGGGCTCCACTGGCACCTGGCTCTTCCACTGTCCAGCGCTGGACCTCTACCTGGTGGGGGGACTGAGCCAGATCACGGCGGGCCCGCTCCCCTTCCGCTTCGTCCCCAAGGTACTCCGCGCCGCTCAGGAAAGCGGGATCAGGAATCCCCCAGGGGCGTGAGTTCGGCCTGGACCCTCACCGTGCGGACGTGGCAGGTCCCGGCCGTGACCCGGACCCCTGAGGTGCTCCACGGCGCGTACCCCTCTCGCTCCACGAATACCGCATACGTGCCGGGGCGCTCGTCGGCCCCTCGAAGGGAAAAGAGGGTGATCAGGTCGCCGCCGGAGCGCTCATAGGGCGCAGATCTCTCCCCTCATGGGTCCTCCGGAGCCTCGGAGATGGCTCCCATGAAGAGGATCGTCCCGGAGAGCCCCTCCCGGATGGCGAAGAAGAAGGGGCGGTCCACCCGGATGGTGGGAGGTCCGGAGACGGCCCGCATCTCCACCGAGGTGACGGCGGCGGCCTCGGTCCCCTCTTCGTCCACCCGGACGAAGGTCTTCTGCTTCACCTGGGAGATGAAGGGGCCTCGATCCCCGAAGAGACGGGAGAAGTCCGCCTCCCGGGGATCGAAGGCCACCTCCATCCCCAGGGCGTCCAGGGCGCGGTTCAGGGCACTCTCCCATTCCAGGGTGAATCGGGGGAGAACCAGCCCCGCGTCAGGGTGCTCGGCCCCCAGACCCTCCACGAGCCGGTTCCATCGGTTTTCGTCCATCTCCCGCACCAGGGGGATGAGGCCCGTGGGGTCCCGGGGAACCACCACCGTCATGGAAAAGGCCTTCCCTCCGTAGGGGAGGTCCACCACGGTGTAGTCCGCCGTCCCTCCCATCCGAAAGCCTCCGGTGCGGTGCATGTACCGGACCGGGGCCGTGGACCCGTCGGCCAGGTGGAAGTCCCCATCACGGGTCTCGGCCCGGTCGAAGCGGTCCGTCCAGTCCCCGTTGAAATAGATGGCGTTGAGCAGATACATGACCACCTGGTCCGGGTTCATCAGGGGGTCGGGGACGATCTCGTCGATCCGGTCCCGGGTCCGCTGCCGCACCCAGCGGTTGATGACGGAGGGTGCCCCGGGGTCCAGGAAATCGATGGGCTCCACCTGCGCGTCGAAGCTTTCCCGGACCGCCTCCACGAAGGGCCGGAGGGGCGTCAGGCGGTCCGTGTGCCAGACGGAATTGGCCACCTGGAAGGTGACCCGGGGGTCCAGGTCGACGAGGAGGTCCAGGAGGCCCCGGTAGGCCGCGTTGATCTCCTCCTGGGGAAGCCCATCGAAGCGAAGGGTCCTCCGCATGGCGTCGAAGGTCGAGCCATCGGCGCCGTTCATGGTCATTCCCAGCGCCATGGAGGCGCTGAGGGGCGAGATGAAGTGGCTCCGGTCCGGATGAGTTTCGATGAATCCTATGGGGTGTGACCACCTCTTGTTGAGGAACGAGCGGCGGGTGGGGAGTGTGACGGCGAACGAATGTGACGGCCGGGAAATGTGACGGCTGGGAAGTGAGACGAATGGGGATGCGCTGGCGGCGGCTGCGGCAGCCGCCTACCGGGGGAACCCCTCCCGTGGGAGCTCCGGCATCAACCGGAGCGCGTTCTCGAAGTAGAGCTTCCGGAGGACCTCGTCGGGGAGGTTCATGCCATAGAGCTTCCAGAAGGCGTGGTAGTCCCGATAGTAGTCGAAGTACTCGTCGTCGGTCTCGAAGACCCGCCAGAAGTAGGGGTATTCCCCGGGCTGGAAGCTGTCTTTACCGAAGAGGACCCGGTCCTGGTAGCGGATGAAGAACTCCCGGGCGGCCCGGGGCTGGCGTCCCAGTTCGTGGAGCACGGCGCCCACCTCCAGGTGGACGTTGGGGAACTCGTCCAGGAGACGGGCGGCCCACGCCAGGTCGTTGGCGTGCCATCCGAAGTGGGCGGCGACGAAGGTCGTCTCCGGGTGGCGCCGGAAGAGGGCGTCCCGCTCCTCCATGAGCTCCTCGAAGGTGACGTGACCGGGGCCGTGGTTCCTGCGGTCCGGGAAGATGGCCAGCTCCAACCACCGCTCGTTGGCCAGGTCCAGGGGCTGGAAGAAGGCCAGGGGTTCCGCCGTGTGGATGAAGACCGGGATCCCCAGCCGGCCCGCGGCCTCCCACACCGGGTCCAGTTCAGGATCATCGATGCGAAGCCGGGAGCCGTCGGGCTTCTGGATGGTGAGTCCGAAGCTCTTTGAGATCTCCCCCACCCCCACGGCGCCGGCGGCGATGTCCTCCTCCAATTGGCGGACGGCCCGGTCGGCCCACCCCGGCCCCACGCCCCGGAAGTCGATTCCCGTCATGACCCGGAAGCGGTCCCGGTGAGGGCTGGCGGCGACGGCGTCCAGGGTGCGGCGCAGGGCCTCGCCGGAGACGTTGTCGGCGGCGATGTAGACCTGGATGTTGAGGGCGTCCAGGTGCGCCACCATCTCGTCCATGACTCCCGGATTGGCCAGCCCCCGGGCATGCCCGTGGAGGTCCACCACCGGGAAGCGGGCCCGGGGGGTCGGGGTCTCCCGTGTCACCAGGGTGGAGCGGGGCCGGTAGTCCACGATGCTGGGCGCCTCGAACTCCGGCGCCAGGCAGGTGAGGGGCCGGATCTCGGTGGTGCCGGCGGGGCAGCTCTCCCCGGGTTCGATGGTGACGCCGCCCCGGAACCCCTGGGCGGCGACGGGGCCAGGGAGGAAAAAGGTGAGGAAGAGGGCCGCCAGGGCCGGGATCAGGAAGAGGGGTCGGAAGGTGGGCATCTCGTCCAGGTCCGGGGCCAGGGGTAGGGGGAGCCTCCCACGCGGGCGAGCCACACCCAGGAGGGCCGCGGGATGGCAGCGCTCCCATGGTGGCCGAAAGTAGAGCGGAGCGAGGCTCTGGGGCAACTGAGGCTTCGGGGAGCAACGGGACCCCTCGAAGGGGGCTCCAACCGTGGATCCCCCCGCCACTCCAGTCGTGATTCGCGTCGATCCGGCGTCTCCGTTCCGCCTCCCTATCCCTTCCGTCTCATCCGCAACTCGTCGTGCTCCCCTTCGGGACGTAGGTTGTCGACGTGCATCCTGGACATCCTCCACCGAAGCGGCGGAGGATCCTTCGCCGGCGAGGCCCATCGGGCTCTCCCCCCAGGCCCCCCGTCCTCACATGGAGGAACCAGATGAAGCCGTACTTCCGCCCCCTTCCGCCCTTCGGACGCATGGTGAGGACCGTCCTGTGCGGGGCCGCCCTCGCCTCCATGGGGCTCATGGGCACCCTGGAAGGCGTCCTCGGCCCGGCGGCCCTCGAGGCCCAGTCCCCGGTTCCCCCACACCGGGACGGCTGGGTGGGGGGGGAAGGCTCGGCCAACTACCGCCTTGCCGCCCGCTTCGCGCCCTACCGCATCAACCAGATGGTCCACTCCCTCACCGTGAGCCCGAACTGGATTCCGGGGACCGACCGCTTCTGGTACGAATGGGATTCGTCGGAGGGGAAGAGTTTCTACATCGTGGATCCGGCCCGGGGCACTCGGGAGCTCATCTTCGACAATGACCGGATCGCCGCCGAGCTCACCCGGATCACCCGCGACCCCCACGACGGGCAGCACCTTCCCATCCGGAGGATCCGCTTCATCAGCGACAACATCCTCCAGTTCGAGGTGGAGTCGTCGCTGGACGAAGAGGTGGACGAGGTGGAGGAGGAGGAGCGGGATGAGATGCAGGAGCGGGAGGACGAGCAGCGGGATGAGCGCGAGGAGCGCACGACCCGGGCCTCCAAGAAGGTGCACCACTTCGAGTACGATCTCGCCACCCGGACGCTTCGGGAGCTGGAGGACTACGAGCACCCGGATTCGCACCCCGGCTGGGCCTCGGTCTCGCCGGACGAGGAGTGGGTGGTCTTCTCCAGGGGGTTCAACCTCTGGATGATGAGCTACGGGGACTACCGCCGGATCCTGGACGCCCGCCGCGGGAAGTCGGGGGACGAGGCCGAGGAAGCGGAGGACGAGGTGGAGGTTGAGGAGATCCAGCTCACCACCGACGGCGAGGAGCACTACAGCTACGGGAACCAGGGGCGAGGGGACCACGACGAGGAAACCCGGAAGGAATACACGAAGCGCCAGGATCCCCAGATCACCTGGGCCCATGACTCCGGCCACTTCGCCCTGACCCGCCGGGATCGGCGGCACGTCGGGGATCTCTGGGTGGTCCACGTGGCGGGGAACGACCGCCCCAAGCTCGAGTCCTACAAATACGACATGCCGGGGGAGGAGGACGTGAGCCAGGATGAGCTCGTGGTCTTCGACATGGCGTCTCGAAGCATGACCCGGGTGGACGACGATCCGTGGAAGGACCAGCGGATGGGCCTCTTCAGCGCCCCTGTGCCCGTGGACCGGCAGCCCGAGGAGTCCCCCCGGGCCCTCTGGCTCTCGGACCAGCCGGACGAGCTCTACTTCTGGCGGAGGAGCCGGAACCAGCACCGGGTGGACGTGATGGTCTACGACCCCGCGACGCAGCAGGTCCGGACCGTCATCGAGGAGCGGCTGAATACCTACGTGGAGCACCAGCCGCCTCGACGTCTCGCCAACGGCGACCTGCTCTGGTGGTCGGAGCGGGACGGCTGGGCCCACCTCTACCGCCACGCCCCCGACGGGACCGAGGTGGCCCGCCTCACCGAGGGCCCCTGGCACGTGGGCGGCATCCTGGGGGTGGACGAGGACGAGGGCTTCGTCTACTTCCGGGCGAACGCCCGGGAGGACGGGGAAGACCCCTACTACCAGCACATGTACCGGGTGCGGGTGAACGGAACGGGACTGCAGCTCCTGAACCCCGGGGACTACGACCACCGCATGGCCCTGGCCCCATCCAACCGGTACTTCGTGAGCAATCAGTCACGGGTGGACACGCCCCCCACGGCCGCTCTCCACGACCGGACGGGCCGCGTCGTGCTGCAGCTGGAGGAAGCGGACCTCACCCGCCTGATGGCCGCCGGCTACCAGTTCCCCGAGCCCTTCCACGTGAAGGCGGCCGATGGGATCACCGACATCTACGGCGTCATGTACAAGCCGTACGACTTCGACGAGAGCAAGGTCTATCCCATCGTGGCGTACGTGTATCCGGGCCCCCAGACCGAGTCGGTTTCCAAGTTCTTCTCACTGAACCCGTCGGAGCAGGCCCTGGCGCAGTTCGGGATGATCGTCATCACCGTGGGGAACCGCGGGGGGCATCCGGACCGCTCCAAGTGGTATCACAACTACGGATACGGGAACCTTCGGGACTACGGGCTGGCCGACAAGAAAGCGGCCATCGAGCAGCTCGCCGACCGGCACTCCTTCGTGGACATCGACCGGGTGGGGATCTACGGCCACTCAGGAGGAGGGTTCATGTCCACTGCGGCCATGCTGGTCTATCCCGACTTCTTCAAGGTGGCGGTATCCTCGGCGGGCAACCACAACAACGACGTCTACAACCAGAACTGGTCCGAGAAGCATCACGGGGTGAAGGAGGTGGTGGGGAGCGACGGGGAGGTGACCTTCGAGTACTCCATCGACCGGAACTCCGACCTGGCGGCCAACCTGAAGGGACGGCTCCTCCTCACCACGGGAGACGTGGACAACAACGTGCACCACGCCGGTACCTTCCGGATGGCCGAGGCTCTGATCAGGGCGAACAAGCGCTTCGACTTCTTCATCTACCCGGGGCAGCGCCATGGCTACGGCGACATGGGGAGCTACTGGTTCTGGCAGCGGGCCGAGTACTTCGTGAAGCACCTTCTGGGCGACACCCGCTGGAGCGTGGACATCGTGGAGCTGAACAACGAGACGGAGCAGAATCGGGGGAGGAGATGAGGATAGATCCGCACTGAGGCGTGTGTCCCTGGGGCTACGCGGAAGGGGGGCTTTCGCCTGGAGGCGGGCTCCGAAGCCTCCTGAGGACGGCTCCCAGGGCCGGCCGTAGCGAGCCCAGCTCCCGGCTTTCCAGGACCTGCCACGCGCCGCCGCTACCGGAGCGCGCCCCGGAGCGCAACAGGGTCAGGATCTCCGTGTCGGGAGTCGCGCCCTGGAGGCTCCACTCCAGTCGGTAGACCACGTGGGTCAGGGTGTCCCCTTCCGGCACCGCGCCCAGGATCTCGGTGGAGCGGTCCACCCACGCGTTGATGAGCCCCGGAGAATCCACCTCGAGGGTTCGGAACGCCTGGAGGAGGATCTCCTCGTCGGACATGGCCAGGAATGCCTCCACGGTCCGGGCCCCGGTGAGGGGCTCGAGCAACTCCGGAGCCGGTCGCTCGGCTTCCGGGGTCCCCGGGAGGGGTGCGGCCCGGGGCGCAGACGGGTCAGAGCCGGGAAAGAGCAGAACCTCGAGCCACTCCCGGAACGAGGCCGACGCCTCGGGATGCACGTGGGCCACGACCTCCGCCCACCGCATCCCCTCGACGGCGTCCAGGTACGCCCTCGCCACCTGCTCGGGAGCTGGGGCCGGAACGGAGGCTGTGGTCGGCACCGGGGTCTCCGCGATTCCCGCGGGAGCTCCCTCTCCGCCGATGAAGGCCAGGAGTATGAGAGCCGAAGGTAGGATGAGGGCTGGGCGGAGGGTGAGAGGAAGAAGCATGACATCGAGACGTGCCCTACCGATCCAGAGCATTCGTTCCGGGGCGGGATCAGGCGGGGGTGCGGGTGAAAGCTACCGGGAACACGCGAGGGCTTCCACTTCCTGCGGGGGAGAACGCCCGTCATGGGGCGGCGCCGCCGGGCTCCGTGGACCTGGACCTCACGATCGCCTCCTCATCGCCTCCTTTTCTCGGGTGGGAGGGTGGATCTGGATCGCGATTTTCTCCATCTTATCCGGCTGTATCAGGTGTCGTACCGAAGTACCGTAGCGAAGAGCGCCACAACCAAACGTCCAGACTACGATCAGGATCCATAGATATGAACTACTCCATCGGAATCCTCGGCTTCGGCCTCGTCTTCTCCGCCCCGGGTTGGGCGGTCGCCATCACCAACGTCGGTGGACCGGCCATGTGGGCCGGGCTGGCCGCAGGAACGCTGGCCTATCTCCCCTTCATGGCCACGGCATGCTTCCCCAAGGCGATCGAGGCGGTGGTCGCGGAGCACTGATGGCCCGGGAGTGACGACCCCGCCCGGTTCACCCCCCTTGGGAACCGGGACCGCGGCGGGGTCTACCCCTGTCCACTCCACGTCTCAGCAGCTACGCTCCCTTCATGGACGCTTTGGGGGGGGTCGCGACACGGGGTTCCAACGCTTTCCTGCTTGCCTCTCTCGTGCATGCCCTCCTCCTCACCGGGGTCTGGGTGTCGCGGGGATCGGCACAGGTCCCAGATACTTCAAGCGTCCCCGGGGAAGCGGGGGCTGACCGTGCAGCCGCCGCCCACTTCCATCCGGTCTACATCGGCCTCTCCCACAGGATGGCCATTCCGGAGTGGGACCTGGGAGTGGGCATGGTCCGGATTCGCCCCGATGCCGTAGGCCCTCCGGGACAGGCGCCCCCTGACACCTTCTGGATCCGGGCCGTGCCCGGTGAGGGGGCTCCCCCTGTGGCTCTGGCCTTCCACCACGGGTACCAGCTCTCCCTGCAGGCAGCGCGGGAGGGCCTCCGCGATGGCGCGGTGGAGGTGGCCTATGAGGAGCGGGCTCTCCCCGTGCTGGACCGGACCTCCGATGGACGTTGGCTGAGGGTGGGGTACGCCTTCGACGACGAGGGGGTGAACTGGACCGGGTGGCTGGACGGAGAAGACCTCCGGGCGGAGTACCTGGCCTGGTCCCGATGGCTCCAGGACTGGGACACCTTCTACTTCGTCGACCCCGGTGAGATCGCCTTCCACCGCGGGCCGGAAGGGGACCGGGTCCACCTGACCCTGGTTCCGGGTGCGGGGTCATGGCTCTTCGACTACGCCCTCTACCCGATTCGCACCGAGGGCCGCTGGATGGAGGTCCGGGTCGTCTCTCCGTCGGACAACTGCGTGCATCCCGACGAGCTGCCGGAAGAGGCCCTTGAGGTGACCGCCTGGATCGAGGCGCTGGACCCGCAGGGACGCCCCCGGATCTGGACCTGGACCCGGGGGTGTTGAGGCAGGCGTTGTCCTGTTCCCTGATCCTTGAGCCCGGCTCCCGGACGACCCATCCTCCGGATGTCCCACCTCCGGCACCGAAGAGCCCCATGAAGAACATCTTCGATCCCGACGTGGTGGGGGAGAAGCCGTATCGGCGGAGCCTGCCTACCGCCCCGGCCTTCCGGATCGCCGACGAGCGGGAGTGCGAGAGGGAGCGGGAGCGCCTCCTGGGCTACATCCAGCGCACGGCGGAGCTCGGGGAGTCCCACTTCCACGGCCGGGACTATCCCAGCTTCGGGTCGCTCACGAAGGACGAGTGGAACAACCTCTTCTACAAGCACCTGGATCACCACCTCACCCAGTTCGGGGTGTGACCCGGGGGATCTGGTGTGACCCAAGTCCGTGGGCCCATCCGGACGCGACGCTACCGGGAAGTGAAGGTGTAGGTGTACTTCATCTGGATGGAACGGCGCTGGGAGCGGGGGAGGGTCGGACCCCGGAGGTCGTCGGGGGTCAGAGAGGTGTTCAGCGCCTCGTTGTACACCAGGTAGAGATCGCTTCCTTCCCGGGGGTTGTACCGGATCCGGATGTTGGGAGCCAGGGTCTGGTCGCTGGAGTTGTGCTGAACGAAGGCGCTGGCCGTCAAGTTCCGCGAAACGGCGGTGCCGATCCGGACCCGGGAGAGGAGGACCTGGAACTCCCCGGTGGGTACTCGGATCCGGTCGTACCGGCTGTCGGTGCCCAGGAAGAAGTGGGTTCCGGGATTCCAGGAGAGCCCCAGGGAGGTCCCCATCCGGTTCCCGCCGAAGTACTCCCCTCCCCGCACCCCGCCCTCGAGGCGCACGGCCCGTCCGGTGGCAGAGGCGAAGTCCACCTCGGCGGTGGACATCCGGTAGCTCCCGGCGGGGATCACGGCCTCTCCCACCGAGAACCCCCGGGGGAGGTTCTCCGAGGCGAAGCCGAGCTCGGTCCCGGCGGAGGCACCGTTCCGGAAGTTCAGGTTCCAGCCAAGCCCCTGGCTCATGGTCTCCAACTCCCGGAAGTGGGGGTCCCAGAAGAGCTGCGTCCGGATGTAGACCGACTGGCGCTGGATGGAGCTCTCCGGCCCCGGGAACCAGCCGTAGCCGTTCCGGCCCCCGATGCGGTTGTACCCGGTGCGCTGGAGGAAGCCGGCCGCCGGATGGAATCCGGTTCCCACGTGGCGGAAGGAGCCTCCAAAGAAGAACCCCCGATTCCCCCGACGCTGGATCCCTGCGGTGAACATGGAGCTCTCCAGGAGCTCTGAATCAGGCTCCACGCTCTGGCCTGCCTTCAGGTCCAGGTAGACATCTCCTCCGAGATGGAGGTCGGCGTCCACGGCGTAGACCACGTTGTACTCGGAGTCCAGGTCGGTCCTGGAGGTCAGGATGCCGCCCACGTAGGATCCCCCGTCCAACAGGGGCCGCTGAAGGCGGACCACTCCGAAATTCTCTCCCTTGACCCGCTCCCCGGCCACCGAGGCCGCCGCCGTCTGCATGTTCAGGAGCCCCAGGTTCCATCCCCCCCGGCTTCCGGTGAGGCGCGCTCCCCCGTGGATGGGGATGGACTGTCCCCTCACGATGCCGATGTTCCGACTGTGGAAGAGGCGCTCCGAGCCGCCGGGGAAGCCGAAGTCGAAGAGATCGGAACGCTCCTGGAAGAAGTCCCGCTTCTCGGGGAAGAAGAGGGAAAACCGGTCCAGCCGGACCTCCATGTCGTCGGCCTCGACCTGGGCGAAGTCGGTGTTGAAGGTGGCGTCGAGGATCAGGTTGCTGGTGAGATTGTACTTCAGGTCTACCCCCACGTCACCGAAGCGCTCGGCCTCCTGGGTGTAGGCCAGGGCGCCCTCTCCCAGGCGGCTCTCCCGTCCGAGTCCTCCCAGGGCGTAGGGCTTCAGGAAGATGGGGTTCCGGGGCGTGAGGCCCTGGAACACGATGGGGGCCGCCAGCGCCGGCTTGTAGCCGCTGTTGTCCCAGTTGTTGGCGATCCGGGGGAATACGTTGAGCTCATCCGCCCGGGCCATGTACCGCCAGGTGATGAGCCCCATGCGCACGGCGCCGTCCGGGTCGGGCTCGAAACGGAGGCTGGAGAAGGGGATCCTCAGCTCCACCGTCCACCCCGAGGCGCTCTGGTGGGCTTCGGCGTCCCAGAAGGCGTTCCAGTCGGTGTTCCAGGACACCCGCCGCTCGTCCACGATGGCGATGTCGGTCCGGGCCCCTGAGGGGGTCACGATGAACCCGAAGGCCGTGCGGCCGTCCAGGTTGGTGTCCAGGACCAGGCCGAACCCATCCTGGGTGGAGCGGTGGAAGGCGTTCCGTTCGAAGTCCCGGTCCACGATGGCCGAGGGGTCCGTCTCCTGGAGGTGGGCCGAGACGTAGAGGGCCTCTTGGTCGTAGAAGACCCGGACCTCGGTGGTCTGGCTGGGGCGGCCGCCTTCCACCGGGGTCAGCTGGTGGAACTCGCTGAGGGTCAGCGCCTCTCGCCAGATGGCCTCATCCGGCCTTCCGTCCAGGATCACCCCCCGGGCGTCGAGCTGGGGGATGGTCACCGGCACCGATCCATCCGGATGGCCGGGTTGGTCCGGGGGGGTGGAGGGCCCGTGGGCCGGCGCGGCATCCAGGTCCCCGGAAACCAGGGGTGTCTGCCCTGCCGCTTCGCCCACCCCAACTGCGGGGAGGGTCATCGAGAGGAGGGTCAACCCGAGGAGGATCACGGCGACGAGGATGGGCGAAATCCGCCGGAGGAGCCCTGGAAGCCGCTGGAGCGGCCCCGGACGGAAAATCCAGGGAAGGAGAACCCCGGAAGGTACGAGCCCCATGGGCATCACACGCGCGATTGAAAAGGAAGGTGGACGGGGCCCTGTTCGGGACCGGCAGGCGCTGGTGGAGCTTCGGGCGTCTGATCTCGCCCCTCAGGATCCCTCGCTCCCCGGATCTCTTACAGGATCTCTTCAAAGACCCCGAACTGCAACGTTTTGTTGGGGGGTGTGGTGTTGGGGAGCCGATGACCGTCCCGGAGTCGTCCCAACGCACCGCCCCCTTCAGAAAGGCCGCGCCCCACCCCGTCCCCGCCGGGGCGGAGGATGGGAGATGATGAGGACGGGGCAGGGGGACTCCCTCACCATCCGGGCCAGGAGCTCCCCCATCCGACTCCGGCCGCCCCGGGGGCGGGTGATGCCCAGGACCAGGAGATCGAACCCCTCCGCTCGGGCCACCACCTCGGCGATGGGGTCTTCGGCGCGGGCGACGTAGGCCTCCCCCGCCCCCTGGGCCTCGTCCCGGAGATAGGCCTCGAGGGCGGCCTGGGCCCGGGCCTCGACCTGGGGCGGGGCCTCGAGGGGGAGCACGTGGAGGAAGGCCAGGTGCTGGAGTCCTTTTCGGGAAAGGGCGCCGATGACCCGGGCCCGGAGCCGGTCGTGGTCGTTCCGTCCGCTCAGGGGGATGAGGACCCGGCGCACCTGGTCCATGTCGAACTCCTGGCCCCCGTGGAGGAGGGAGACGTCGCAGGGGAGGCGCTGCAGGAGGCGGTCAATGGGGTGGGCCAGGGTCCCCGCCTCCTCCGGTTCCTCACCCTTCCCCGGAGCCTGGGCCAGCCCCAGGAGTACGCTGTTCACCTCTTCCTCCTGGGCGATGCGGGCGATCTCCTCCCAGGGATCGACGGCCACCGTGAGGAGGAGCTCGGTCTGGAGGCCCTCTCGCCGGGCCCGGACCAGGGCGTTGCTCAGGGCCGCGTTCCCGTCCTCCATGGCCTTCCGGATGTGGAATTCTTCGGTGCCTTCGTCGGCCACCACCACCTGGTGGAAAAGGATCCGTCCCACCTGCGGAGGGGCCAGGGCCCCCGCTACCGACGCCAGTCCTCCGGCCCGGGCGGGGTTGGCCAGGGGAACCAGGACGGAGGTATGTCTCCCCCGGAGGCGGCTGAAAAGGGGGTCCCGCCCGGACACGGCGGCGTCCAGCGCCTCGGCCCGGTCCGAGAGGAAGCCTGCGTAGATGGCGGCGCCGAAGCCGAGCCACACCACCAGGAGGAGGCCGGCGGAGGGGACCGTCAGCACCTGGAAGCCGATGAGGAGCCCACACACCGCCGTTCCCACCAGGGGGACCAGGGGAAAGAAGGGTGCGGCGAACGCGCCCTCGATGTGGCCGCCCGCCCGGCTCCGCACCTGCCACGCCGCCACGTGGGTGATTCCGAAGGTGAGGAGGAAGATGAGAGAAGCCGCGGCTCCCGCTGCCGCCAGGTTCGGGACCGCCACGATGAGGACGGCGGTGCTGATGCAGATGAAGGCGATGGCCGCCACTGGCGCATGGGTCACGGCGTGGAGCTTCTCGAGCCCCCGGGGAAGGGTTCGGTGGCGGGCCATGGCCAGCGCTACCCGGGAGCCCGCCAGGAGGTTTGCCCGGAGCGCGGTGAGGGTGGAGAGGAGGGCCGCCGCGATGACGAGCCAGAACCCGAAGGCGCCCAGGTAGGCCGAGGCCGCCTCGGCGAAGAAGGTCTCGGGGAATTCCCGGGCCATGGCCGCCGGCGAGGCGATCCCCTGGGGCACCCCGACGCTGGTCACCACGAACAGGAGGGGCAGATAGACGGCGAGGGCGATCCCCAGGCTCGCGAACATGGCCCGGGGAATGTTGCGCCGTGGGGCCTTCACCTCGCCGGCCACCCCGGCGATGAGTTCGAAGCCCTGGAAGGTGATGAAGGTGAAGCCCATGGCCGCCACCACCCCGGTCATCCCCATCTCGAAGAAGGGGTCCAGGGGAGCCAGGGCCTCGGCTGGGCCCCGCTGGACAATCACCGCCAGCCCCGCCGCGATGAGGACGGCGAAGACGATGAGCTTCCCCACGTTCTCCAGCTGCCCGCCCCCGGGGGCGCCCTTCAGGAGGACGAGGCCGTAGGCCGCCGTCGCGCCCAGGGCCAGGAGGAGGGCGAGGCCCCGGGCCAGCCCGCCGGGAAGGGCCGCCATCACCCCCGGAATGAGGGCCTCCAGCGCCGCCACGGCGTACGCGGCGAACCCCAGGGCGTAGAGGACCGCTGCCACCACGTGGGCGAAGGTCATGATCCACCCCACCCCGAAGGCGGCCCGCACCGAGAAGGCGCGGCGGGCATAGACGTACTGCCCCCCGTTCCGGGGGAAGGCGGTGGCCAGCTCCGCGAAGGTGAGTGCCGTGAGCAGGGCGATGGCGCCGTTCAGGGCGAAGGCCAGCATCGCCGCCGGCCCCGCTTCCGCCACCGCCACGCCCCCCAGCACGAAGACGCCCCCTCCCACGATGGCACCCACGCCGATCCCCGCCGCCCCCACGAAGCCAATGGAGCGGCCTTCGTCGGAGGGGGTGGGGCCGGTGGGCGGGAGGGCGGCCGGAGGCGGGCCGGAGGGCGGGGGAGGGGAGCCTGGCATGGGTTGCGAGACGTTAAGCCGGGCTGTGAGGAAGATCAAACGGCCTGCCCAGGGCCGGGCCTATTGCGGGGGCCCCTCCCAGGCCGGAGTCTCAGCGGCGAAGGAGAAACCCGAGCCCCCATCACCCCAGGAGGTCCCCTTGAAGCCTGTTCCCGGTCCCAGGGATGCTTCGAGTGGGAGATCCACCGTACGGTGCAGCGCTTCGGGAGCATCGCCCAGGTCATGAGCACCTATGAGGCCGCCACCACGCCCGACGGCGAACCCTTCGTCCGGGGGATCAACAGCATCCAGCTCACCTGGGACGGGGAGCGTTGGTGGATCGTGAGTTGGATCTACGACGAGGAGCGCCCGGACAACCCCATCCCCGCCGAGTTCCTGCCAGGGCGGTGAGGGGGCACCCAGGCCCCCTCACCGTTCCGTGGTAAGGTCAGCGCTCCTGGTAAGGTCAGCGCTCCCGGTGTCAGCGCTCCTCTGCCGCCAGGTCCAGGACGGCGCCGGCCAGCTTCCGGAGGCGCTCGATGTCGCCCGGCTCCTGGCCTCGCTCCACTCGTCGGGAGTGGTCCCAGATCTCGAGTGCGAGCTCCGTGAGGGCGGACGCGCGATCCGGCCCCGAGGACATGGCCTCGACCCGGTCCAGCTCGTTGCCGATCCCCAGGGCCCACTGCGGCGCAGCCCCTTCGTGGCGGATCAACTGGTCATGGAAGGCACGGGCCACCGCGAAGTGGGCGGGCCAGACGATCCGGGGCTGATGCTGGGGGTTGAACTCCTCGAAGTGCACCAGGCGGGCGGCCTCGAGCTCACTCTCCGTCAGCCACTCGCTGGGGTTGAGTTCCAGCACGTCGAATCCCCGGGAGATCTCCGACCCGTAGATGTAGCCGTTGTGCCAGTAGGCGCCCCAGTAGCCTCCGAGGTAGAGCTCCTCGTCGCTGATGGGACCCCGGTCGAAGAAGGCGATCTCCTGCGGGTTGTGGGGATCGGTGAAGTCGAAGACCGAGATCCCTCCCTGGTACCAGGCCTGGACCTTGATGTCACGGCCGGGAACGGGAACCAGGGAGCCGTTGTGGGCGACGCAGTTCTCCGTCTCCGTCTGGGCCGCCGGCATCTTGTAGTAGCTGGCGTGGTGCATCCGCCGGTTCGTTACGGTGAAGATGGTGTTGGCTCCCCACTCGTAGCGGTCTTCGGCCCGGCAGCGGGGCTGGGTGCCGCCCCCCCACTCGTCGGTGAAGATGGCCGTGCTCCCGTCGTTGCTGAAGGTGGCCGAGTGCCAGAAAGCGAACATGGGATCCATCACCTCGTCGATCCGGACCGGATCCCGGGGCGTGGAGATGTCCAGCAGGATCCCGTTCCCGGAGCAGGCCCCCAGGGCCAGCCCGATCTCCGGATAGGCGGTGATGTCGTGGCAGCGATCGGTGGGGCGGGTGGTCTGGGTCTCCTCCCCGTGGTCGCCACCCTCGAAGAGGCCGTCGATCCGTCCCGTCTCGGGATCGGCGAAGATCCGGGGGGAGCTGACGAGCCGGGCGTTCTGGGGCGCCGCCAGCGGCACCTCGATGACATCGATGCTCCAGTAGGCGGTCTGCGGGTTGGTGGGATCCCGCTCATCCACGCAGCCGGGCATCTCCTCGCCGGGGCGGGAGGGACTCGTCCCCGAGTTGTAGACGTAGAGGGTCCCCGGGTCGTTCAGGTCCTCCACCAGGGTGTGGGTGTGGGATCCGCGGCAGGTCTGGACGGCGGCGATCTGAACGGGGTTGTCCAGGTCGCTCACGTCGAAGATCCGCACCCCGCGAAAGCGCTCCGGGTCCACCGGGTCGTCGGAGGTCCCCTCGAGGCCGCAGTCGATCCGGCTCCGGGTTTCCTGGGCGGACATGAAGACCAGATTCCCGTAGACCGAGACGTCGCCCTGGCCCCCTGGGCAGACGATGGTGGTGCGGAGGACGGGGTTCAGCGGATCGGTGATGTCGTAGATCTGGATCCCGTGGTAGTTCCCCACATAGGCCAGGTCCTCCTGGAACGCCAGGTCGGTATTGGCAAAGGGGAAGGCCCCGGGGTCATGGGGGTTGTAGAACCCCTCCGGACGGGGCCGGTTCACCAGGAGCGTCATGTTCCACGAGGCCTCTTCGGCGTCAAACCAGCCGGCTCCCAGCCCCACCCGCGGATCGTCGTCGCCCCCCAGGGTGAAGTCCTGGGCGGTGGCTGGGGTGGCGGCTCCCAACAGGAGAATCGCCGCCAAGAGGCCCCCAACCCCGGCGGGGGACCATCCCATGCCGCGCACACGGCTGCCTGTCGTTGCGATCATGCCTTGTCTTCCTCCGGTTTCGGAAACATTCGGTAAGGCCTTCCGGGGCGCGCCTGGCCCCCACGGCTCTCTCCTGGACGGGTCACCCCGCCAGTCCTGCACACCAGTCCTGCGCGCCGAACCCGCACGCCGGCTGCGCCGCCGGCGCCGCGCCGTCAGCGCCGCATGCCCAGCATG
>REED01000201.1 GCA_007695225.1 Gemmatimonadales bacterium | reverse complement strand
CCTCCATGCAGCTCTGCATCGAGAACATCGACCAGTCCGGGGGATGCGCCTACGGGTATTCCTGCGTCTACACCGACACCATCAGCTGGGCCGCTCCGGCGGAGCCCCTTCCGGTGATCCGGGATCCCCGGGTGGTCTTCGAACAGCTCTTCGGTGCCGGGGCCACCGAGGAGGACCGGAGTCGCCGTCGCCAGGCCAACCAGTCCATCCTGGACTGGGTGATGGAGGACCTGGCGGGTCTGAAGCGAGAACTCGGGATCGTGGATCGTCGGCGCCTGGACCAGTATCTGGACGACATCCGCGAGGTGGAGCGGCGGATCGAGCTGGTGGAGGCCCGGAACAGCAGCGGCGAGGAGCGGCAACTCCCAGAGGCTCCTCCCGGCGTCCCGGACTCCTTCGAGGAGCACGTGCGGATGATGTTCGACCTCCAGCTCCTGGCCTTTGAGACCGATGTGACCCGGGTCTTCTCTCTCAAGCTCGGCCGGGACGCCTCGGCCCGGAGCTTCCCCGAAAGCGGCTCGGAGCGGGCCTTCCACCCCGCATCGCACCACGGGGGGAATGAGGACCGGATCATGGACTTCAACCAGATCAGCCGGTATCGCCTGGGGACCTTGGCCTACTTCCTGGAGCGTCTCGAGAATAGCATGGAAGGGGATCGGAGCCTCCTCGACAAGAGCATGATCCTGGTGGGCTCCCCCATGGCCGACGGGAACCTGCACAACCACCGACGCTGCCCGCTCTTCGTCCTGGGCGGAGCGAATGGACGGCTGGAGGGGAACGTCCATCTGAAGGCTCCCGATGGCACGCCCATGGCCAACGCCATGCTGAGCCTTCTCCATGTCCTCGGCGTGGACGACCTCACAAGCTTCGGGGACAGTACGGCGGCCCTTTCCCTGAATCCGCCGTCGTCCACCTCCCTCGCGGACTTCCGCTGAGCCGGCGCAGGGGGGGCGATCGATGAGGGAAGCGACAAAGTTGCGTGCGAGCCGGGGAAGTGGGGGGATGCGCCCAGGACCCTGGCTGGGGCTCCTGCTGACGGCCTTCCTCCTGGGGGCCACCCCCTCTCCGGATCCCGGGATCGCTGATGCGGCTCTGGCCGGCGACCGTCAGGCGGTCCTGGATCTCATCGCCCAGGGTGCCGATGTGAGCGAGGCGCGGGGCGATGGCACGACGGCCCTCCACTTCGCCTCCGAGCGGGGGGACGAGGAGTTGGTGGCCATTCTCCTGGACGCCCGGGCCACCGTCGATCCTCCGACCCGAATTGGGCACTTCACCCCCCTCCATCTGGCGGCCCGGAACGGAAATGGTCCAGTGGTCCGGCGCCTCCTTGCTGCCGGGGCGAATCCCGCCCACCGGACCGACCCGTCTGCGCTCACACCCCTCCATATGGCGGCGGCCTCCGGGGACGCGGAAAGCGTCGCGGCCCTCCTGGAAGCCGGGGCGGAGGTGGATGCCCGGGAGTCGGCCTGGCATCAGACTCCCCTCGTGTTCGCGGCCCACAGAAACAGCACGGCGGCCATCGAGCTTCTGGTGGCTGCCGGGGCCAAGGTTGACGCGGTGACACGCGTGGACGACCTCCCCAGTCGGGAAGCGGTGGACCAGCAGGCCCGAGCAGTCCGGAATCAGGTCCTGAATGAGTTCCGGGAGGCGGAGGGGGGCGGGTCGATCTGGCGTCCATCTCCCCGGCAGGTCCGGGAGGCGGTGGCGTCCGCCAGGGAGCTCCAGCGTTCCCTCGAGGACGCCGAGGGGTTGCAGGGCGAGGAAGAGGCCGGGGAGGAGGAGGTGCTGGGCTACACCGGCCTCGTGGGCGCCATGGGAGGACTGACGCCTCTCCTCCACGCGGTGAGGGAGGGGAACGCAGAAGCCACGCACGCCCTCCTCGATGCCGGGGCGGACATCAACCGGCCCAGCGCGGGGGATCATACGACCCCTCTCTTGATGAGCGCCATCAACGGCCACTTCGACCTTGGGCTGGAGCTTCTGGCCCGGGGGGCGGATCCCAACGTGGCCAGCGAGGCTGGGGCAGCCCCCCTCTTCGCCGCCATCAACCTTCAGCACCATCCCCGCTCCCGGTATCCCCAACCCCGGGCCCACGAGCGGCAGACGGTGGATTACCTGGGCTTCATGGAAGGCCTGCTTGAGGCGGGGGCGGACCCCAATGCACGGCTTCGAAAGCACCTCTGGTACCTCAACTTCACTTTCGAGCACCTGGGGGTGGACACCTCCGGCGCAACGCCGTTCTGGAGAGCCTCATACGGTACGGACCTTGACGCCATGCGTCTCCTGATTGCCTGGGGAGCCGATCCCGAGATCCCCACGGTTCGCCCGCCGGCGCGTCAGCGAGGGGGGTACGGGGGAGGCGTGCAGGAAGATCCCTCGGGGCTCGCTCCGGTGCCGGAGGGAGGCCCGGGGGTCTTCGCCCTCCACGCCGCCTCGGGAGTGGGGTACGGCGAAGGGTTTGCCGCCAACGTTCATCGCCACGTTCCCAACGGGTGGCTTCCCTCGGTGCGGTACCTGGTGGAGGAACTGGGGATGGACGTGAACGCTCGGGACCACAATGGCTATACCGCCCTCCACCATGCCGCCTCCCGAGGCGACGTGGAGCTCATCCTCTACCTGGTGGAGCAGGGGGGCGATGTCACAGTGGTGAGTCGGGAGGGACAGACGGTGGCGGACATGGCCAACAGTCCCCGCCAGCGGATCTCGCCCTTCCCGCGGGCTGTAGAGCTCCTGGAGAGCCTGGGCTCCCACAACAACCAGAACTGCGTGGCCTGCTGACCACCGGCCTTCGCATCCGCTCCGGCCCCGGGGTGCCCCTCGACGGGAGGCGCCCCGGGGCCGGTCTCATTCCTGCCGGCCAAGGATGCCGGGGTCCCCTCAGCGCGGGAGTCGATTCGTGACCCTCCTTCGGTCCTTCCCTCTCCTCGGCCTCCGCATGGTGGGCCTCGTACTCCTGACCGTCCTTGTTGCCGCCTGTGCCGGCGAAGGGGGGACGCCCCGGCCATCCGACGGCGTGCAGGATCCCGCGGCGTTCCAGGTGGATCCGGGGTGGCTTTCCCCTGACTGGGTATTCGGGCCCGCTCTGGGAATGGACGTGGATGACCGGGACCACATCTGGGTCACCTTCCGAGAGCGGGGAGGCCACCTGGCGGCCCGGGACGACCATGACGTTCCCCAGGTCGCCTGCTGCCTTCCCGCTCCCCTCGTGATGGAGCTCGATCCTGACGGCCATGTGGTCCAGGCATGGAGGGACCGGACGGAAGTGCCCCACTGGCCCGAGATGGCACACGGCATCCATGTGGACGCCAACCGCTTCGTATGGGTCATCGACCGGGACCAGCACCAGATCCTGAAGCTCACCGACGAGGGGGAGCATGTCCTCACCATCGGAAGGCCAGGTGAGACAGGGGGAAGCGAGGATGTCGCTCGCCTGGGCCGGCCCTCCAACGTGTGGGTGCACCCGGAGACCAACGAACTCTTCGTGGCCGACGGCTATGGCAATCGGCGGGTCATCGTCTTCGACGCCGCCACAGGGGCCTACCTCAGGCACTGGGGCGCCTACGGTGCGCCTCCGGATGACCAGGGACCCCGGGGTGAGGCTGACGCCGCCGGTCCCCTGGGGCAGTACGCCGTGGTGCACGGCATCATCGGCTCCCAGGATGGGAGGATCTATGTGGCGGACCGGGGGGGGCAGAGGATCCAGGTCTTCGAGACCGATGGCACCTTCCTCGCAGAGGCGGTGGTGGCGCCGGGGATGGATCTGGCCTTCTCACCCGATCCAGACCAGACCTGGCTCTACCTGGCAGACGGGAACAACCACCAGATCTGGGTGCTCCGCAGAGCGACTCTGGAGGTGATGGGAAGCTTCGGCGCGCCGGGGGATTACGACGCCTCCGTGGCCCGACCCCACAGCATCGCCGTGGACTCCAGGGGGCGGCTCCACACGGCGGAGCAGGCGGACCAGACCGACGGCCGGCGCCTCCAGAGGTTCATCCCGGGCGGCACGGGCGGCACGGGCGTCACCGGGGTCACCGCTCCCGTATCCACTGGACCTCCGGCGGTCATTGCAAGGGGTGCGGGAGGCGCTCCCTGATGCCCACCTGCGTGGAGGTGGCCGCCCGAACGCTCCGGGAGCTGGGGGTCCGTCAGATGTATGGTCTTCCCGGAGGGGAGATCCTGGACTTCATCGAGGCGGCACGCCAGGAGGGGATCGACTTCCTCCTGGTCCGGGACGAGGCGACGGCGGCCTTCATGGCCGACGTCCAGGGGCAGGTGGAGCGGAGGCCGGGGGTCTGTGTCTCCACCCTGGGTCCCGGCGCCTTGAACATGGCCCTTGGCGTGGCCAACGCCTTCCTCGACCGGTCTCCCGTCCTGGCGGTGACGGCCGAGCTGTCCACGGCTGCGGCACCCTATGCCACCCATCAGCGGCTGGACCTGGGGAAGGTCTACGCCCCCTTCACCCGGGCCACCTTCTCCCTCGACGGGGTGGACACGCGAAGGAAGGTCCAGGAGGCGTGGCAGGCCACCCTGGGCCCCCGGATGGGTCCGGTGCACCTGGGTATTCCCCGGGACGTGGCGAGGGTGGAGGAGCGGGATTCCGGGGAGGAGGCGCTCCCGCCTCACACTCCGCCACCCCCGGTAAGGGTCGGGGAGGAGGCCATGGCCGGGATGGTGCATCGCCTCGCCGCCGCTCGGCGGCCCGTCCTGGTGGTGGGATTGGACCTGGATCCCCGGAGCCACCGAGAGGCCGTCCTCCGCTTCGTCGACCAGATGGGGGTGCCCGTCTTCGTCACCCCGAAGGCGAAGGGGATAGTCCCGGAGGACCACCCCCTCTTCGCGGGCGTCTGCGCCGGCGTGGCCGGGGACAGCCTCATCGTGGAGTTCCTGGAGCGGGCCGACCTCCTGGTGGGGATCGGCTTCGACCCCGTGGAATCGGACAAGCTCTGGCACCACACCCTTCCCCTGGTGAACGTAGGGCCGGTCTCCATCGCCGATGGGGCCTATGTGCCCCTCCAGGAGGTGGTGGGCGATGTCCCCGACGCCCTTGATCGCCTGGGGGCGGTGGATTTCGGGGAGTCTGGGTGGGATCCGGAGGAACTGACGCGACTCCGGGCGACGCTGGAGGCGTGCCTCCGACCCGACGGATCCGGTGGGTCGGGCGAGGGAGGGATCTCTCCCTACGAGCTCACCCGAGCCCTGCGGGAACTCCTTCCCAAGGAGACCGTCCACCTCACCGACGTGGGCTCGGTGAAGTACGTCACGTCCCAGGCGTGGACCACGTATGAGCCCCTCACCTTCTTTGAGTCCAATGGACTATCCTCCATGGGGTACGCCTTTCCCGGTGCCATGGCCATCCGGCGGATGGACCCCCATCGTCCCATTCTCTGCACCGTGGGGGACGGAGGGTTCGGGATGACGGTCCAGGACCTGGAAACCTGTGTCCGGGCCCGCCTCCCCTTCCTCACCGTGGTCTATAACGACAGTAGCCTGAGCCTTATAAGGGTGGCCCAGGAATTCCGTGGCTATCCGAACCATGGGGTGGACTTCGGGAGCGTGGACTTTGCTGCCGTGGCCCAGGGGTTCGGAGCCTGGGGCACGCGAATCCGGAGGCTTGAGGAACTGGCCCCGGCCGTGGAGGAGGCCCTCGCGTCCGGCCGACCTGCGGTCATCGATGCCGTGCTGGATCCCGGGGAGTACCGGGCTCACGCCCGGTAGCGCGATTGAGGGGGGCAGGGGCGCCGGCAAGCCCCCGCGCCCCCCCCTCGTCCCCTCAGTAGGCGGGGATTCCGGTGACTGCGTGGCCCAGAATCAGCGAGTGGATGTCGTGGGTGCCCTC
>REED01000105.1 GCA_007695225.1 Gemmatimonadales bacterium | reverse complement strand
CCCATCGCAGCATCCTCCGGGCTCCGATCCCCATGGCGCCACACCGCCCTCGCGCTCCGGTTGTTCAATCGAAGACCCCCGGCTCACAAGACCCCCGCCGCCCCCCACATATCCACCTACTTGTAGCACCATATACCCCGCCCTACCTTGCCTCTTCACCCTCGGAGGCCGTTTGAAATTCCTATCCCTTCGCGTGCTCCGGGTTCCCCGGGGCCAGGACCTCGCCCCCCTGGTGGATGCGCCGGGGCCAGTAGGTGAACCGGTCGGTGGGGTCGCCGGGCCCTACGATGAGCCCGGGGCGCACGATGGTGGCCCGCCCCGGAAACGCTGCGTGGGCCACATCTTCGCCCAGGGCCTTGGTGAGGCCGTAGGAGGCCTCGTCGCCGTCGGCAAAGCCCGGAGGCGGACGGTGGCGGGGGCTCCCCTCGTGGATCACGGGCGTGTGGAGGACCTGGTCCGCCGCCTCGTACCCGCTGGCTTCGTCGGTGAAGACCGACACGGTGGACACAAAGACGTAGTGCCCCGCCGCCTCCCGGAGGAGGGCGGTGCTGCGCTGCACCCAGCGGTAGTCCCGGGCGTTGTTGTCCAGGACCACATCCCAGCTCCTCCCCTCGAGCGCCGAGAGGTCGTCGTTCCGGTCGCCGAACAGCTGCTCCACCCCCGCCGGGAGGTCGGACTCGGCCTGCCCCCGGGTAAAGGTGGTCACCCGGTGCCCTCGCTCTACCGCGTACCGGACCATGTGCGGGCCGATGAAGCCGGTGCCGCCCAGGACCAGGAGGCGGAGGGAGGTGCGGGGGCGGGGAGTGGAATCGATGCCCGCAAACCCGGGGGCGGCGACTCCGGTCCCGGGGAGCCCGGTCAGGCTGGAGGAACCGGCCAAGCTGGCGCTGGCCAGCCCCGTGCCCGCCAGGCCGGCGCCCAGCAGACCTGCCGTGCGGAGGAAGTCACGTCGTGAAGGTGTCATGGGTCACGGATACGGGAGGAAGGGCACAGGTGTCAAGCGGAGGGCCCGCGGGGCCTGAGCCCCTCAACGGAGAACGCCCCCTCCTCCGGGATCGGAGAAGGGGGCGCCCCACCGGGTCTGCCCTTGCAGGATCCTCCCCCGGGATCAACCCGGGGGAGGCCCATACGGAGGGTCAGCGATCGTGCGTCCGGCTCAGAGAGCGGGCCCGAAGTTCGGATCCGGGAACCCGACCACGCCGTGGACGATGACCCAGATGTCCCCGCTCAGGTTGCCCTCGATGTAGTACTGGCCGGGGGCCACGGTGTTCACCCTCCGGCGGCCCTGCTGCACTTGCGGGAACTGTGTGGACCCGGCGTAGACATGCTCCTCGAGGAGCGTGTAGCCGGGTTCAAGGGTGATGATGGCGCTGAAGCTGCCGGTGGCGTAGGTCACGTCGACCTTGCCAACCCGCTCACCGCGCGACGTGTCGCACTGCCCGGCACCGGCCCACATGGGCCAGCTGTAGGAGCCGGCCGCGATCTTGTTCGTCCACCCCCACTGGCTGAAGCCGGCCTCGCAGAAGGAATCCACCTGCAGTGCCGGGGGGACCATCCCCTTGGCGTAGGCCGTCTCGTCGATGAAGCACTGGACGTTCACCTTGAGGGTGGCGTCGGCCTCCTGCCCGGTCTCGACGATCTTTGCGGTGTTGTCGTACTGGTAGCTGCCGCACTCGTCGGCGCCGTAGTCGGCCCACGCGAAGTCCCTGTCGTAGGTGAAGGTCCGCTTGTTCGGCGCCGTCACCGACCCCAGGAGCTTGTCACCGAACAGGTCACTGTGATCCGTGACCTGGACCGTCTTGTTGATCTCGGTCGTGGGGGCATCGAACATCCACGGATCGGTGTCCACGTACGGATCCGTTTCGCCGGCGACCCGGACCTTGACCACGTTCGTGCCCTGGTCACCCTTCTTCGCATCTCCGTCGGTGATCTCCACCCGGTAGGTGCAGTTCCAGGTCTCGCCCTGGGCAATGTCCCGCGGGAGGTTCGCATTCGTGAACGCGTTGTCGGCACCGTCGGTGCAGGAGACGAGCACGTTGCCGTAGCCGGGAATGCCGATGTCGTCCACGATGGAGGTGACGGACTTGGGCGCCGCGTCGGTCGAGATGTTCTTGATGGTGATGTCGCCGAAGATCACGAAGTCACGGTCCTCGTACCCCTCGTAGGTCACGTCCACCTTCCAGGTGGCGGTCTCGTCGCCGCTCCCGTCGGTGTAGAGCCAGATCTTGGGAGTCTTGTCCTCACCGATGGTGAAGCCTTTGTCGGTCTCCACCTTCTTGTCGATGTCCCACTTGTGCTCGCGGGTGAACTTGGTGTCGGCGGTCTTGGTGACGTCCAGGGTCTTACCGCCCGGGCAGTAGTCCGAGAGGACGAGCCCGCCGCCGGTGCCAGGGGCGCCGTTCAGGTGGATCTCGGCGGTGAGGCCGTCGAGCTCGAAGAAGGGGGTGTAGAAGTGCCAGGTGTTGGCCTCGAGGGGCTCACCCGGCTCGTAGGTGCCCGAACCCGTGCCCCCAAGGGTGAGGGAGGCGTCGGTGGAGGCTCCCTTGGTGGCGAAGATCCAGTGCATCCAGCCCTCCGGCCCGCGGGGGCCTTCACCGACCTTGTCGCACCGCTCCGAGTCCAGGCCGCGGATGCCGTCCCAGACTTCCGAATACACCGAGGAGGCCAGAACCTGGGGTTCGGCCTCGGCAGAGAAGAGCGCACCCTCGGGCGCGTCAAAGGTGGGGGCCGCCACGTCGTTCACGTCGGAACATCCGGCGGCGACGAGGAGGACGGCCACGCCGAGGGCAAGGCGCCTTGCGTGTTTCATCATGGTTCTCCTGACAGGTAAGGTGGAGGCTGGCCGGGGGGAGACGGGGCCGAGCCGGTGCCCCTCTTCTTCGGTAGCCCGGCCGTCTCCCATCCTCAAGGCGTGGAGACCCGGTGGCTTTGCGGACCGGCCTCGCGGCCGGGGTGCCCTTGTCGGGAGGATCTAATGGCTGGCGCGGCGGGGGCCACGCCTTTCCGGGCTTTTCGCAGGGATCGTGCCAGACGTTCATCCATGTTCCCCCCGCCGAAAGGGGGAGAAAACCCTCTCGCAGGCTAGGTCTTGAACGGATCCGGAGCATGGGACACGACCAGCCCAGCGTAGCGCTGTGGCATCACCGCACACCCCCACTGTTGGAGCCTCACCACACCGGTGGTGAGCTTCGGTGCCCGCCCGGACGCCGCTGCGTCACCCGGGCCCCCCGCCCACGTCATCTCCCGGAGGCCTGAGTTCGGCCGAGGTGGGCCAGATTGGGAACCATGGATGCCACGGTCCCCAACGAAGCCACGGAGCCCCACCATGTTCATGCCGACGTCCGACGCTTCCCTCCTGGCGCACCGCGCCCTCGCCCTGGTCCTGCTGGCCGGGCTGTCCACCGGCTGCGGCTCCCCCACGGAGGCCGGGGCACGCGGAAGCGACTATGCCATCCACGTCTCGGGCCTCGTGGTGGCCTCGCATGATGGACAGCCCGTCGTGGATGCGGAGGTGAGGCTCCTTCACCGGTCCTGGTCGGGATCCTGCGGGTTCAAGGGTGGGACTACCTGCACCAGCAGCCAGACGTTGCTCGCGAAGACAAGTGCGGATGACCGGGGTCACTACCAGGTCTCCGGCGAGTTCAGGGCCTCGTCGTGCCTTGGCGTTCACGTCCATGCCTCCGCACCCGACTTCGTTTCCCGGGAGCTGCCGGTTCTGGGGACGCACTGCGATGGCACCCCGGCCAGCGTCCGGATCGAGCTCGGGCCGCGGAACCATGGACAGTAGCGCCGACGCGGGGCGATCGTTCACGAGGGCCCTGGCAGCCCGTCGGACCCCGCCCGCTCGCACCCGGAGGTCTTCCCATGCTCGATGCCTGGCTCCGTGGCCCCTCCCCGGGGTGCCCCCGCTTCTCATGCCGGCGGCCCACGCCCTGGTGCAGACCGTCGACGACGTGGAGGCGGCGGCGGCCTCACTCACCTCCGAGGAGCTGTGGCGGCGCCCGGGGGGTGCGGCCTCGGTGGGCTTCCACCTGCGGCACATCGTGGGAGTGACGGACCGGCTCCTGACCTACGCCCGGGGCGAGACGCTCACCGAGGATCAGCGGGCATGGCTGGCGGCCGAGGCTGACCCCGGAACCCCGCCGGCCTCCGTCCGCACGCTTCTGGACGAGGTCCGCCGCGCCGTGGCTGCGGCGTTGGACCAGCTCCGGGCCACGGACCCCGACACGCTGCTGGAGGTGCGCCACGTAGGGCGGCAGAAGCTCGAAAGCCAGGTGCTGGGCCTCCTTTACCACGCCGCCGACCACGCCCAGCGGCACGCGGGGCAGGTGGTCGCCACGGCAGGGATCATCTCGGGGATTCGGACGGGGGCCTGAGGCCGCCGGGGCTGGCTCGCGCCTGGAAGCGCGCCGCGCGCCGCGCGCGGTCGGTGCCCCGCGACGGAGGGGTCCCCCGCTCGCTGGCCGACGTCCATGACACGGGCTAGCTTGCCGAACACGGGCGTCGGTGCCGGCCGCTCTCCCGCCTGGACGCCCCATCGCAAGGATCCTCTCATGTCTACTCGCCGCGATTTTCTTCGCCGCGCCGCGCTCCTGTCGGCGGCCTCCCTTGCGACTCCACTTCCTCTCAGGGCCGTCCAGGGCGGGATGGCCGCGCCGCCCGTCCCGGACTCCGCATCTCCGGTCCCCTTCCCTTCGTCCCCCTTCGCATCCCCGAACACCTCCCCCCGGGAAGCCGCCCGGGACGAGCCTTACTGGCGGGAGATTGCCCGGCAGTACCGGGTGACCGACGAGGTCACGAACCTGGAGGCGGGCTTCTTCGGGACCATGCCCGACCCGGTGCTCGCGGCCTATCAGCGGAACGTGGACCGGGTGAACCGGGAGAGCTCGTGGTTCGCCCGGACCCGCTTTCCGGCCATGGCCCAGGAGGCCCGGCAGCGAACGGCGGCGGCGCTGGGGGTGGACGCCGACGAGATCGTCTTTGCCCGAAACGCCACCGAGGCGCTTCAGACCCTGATCCGGCAGTACAACGGAGTGGGCCCCGGCGACACGGTCATGTACGCCGACCTGGACTACCCGGCCATGCAGGACGCCATGCGGGGACTGGCGGCGCGCCACGGGGCGAACCTGGTCACGCTGGACCTCCCGGAGCCCGCGACCCGCGAAGGCATCCTCGAGACCTACCGGGAGGCGCTGGACGCTCACCCCCGGACCCGGTTCCTCCTCCTCACCCACGCCAACAACAAGACGGGGCTCATCCACCCGGTGCGGGCCATCCACGAAATGGCGCAGGCACGGGGAGTCGACACGGTGGTGGATGCCGCCCACTCGTTTGGCCAGGTGCCCCTCGACCTTCGGGAACTGGGGTCGCCCTACGTGGGGGTGAACCTCCACAAGTGGGTGGGCGCCCCGGTGGGGGTGGCCGCCATGGTGATCCGGCGGGACGCGCTGGGCGGAATCGACCCGGCGCCGGGGGGCCCGGGGGGCGCGGGGGGGCCGGGCGCGGCCGGCGCAACGGACCGCATCGACACCCGCATCCAGGTGGGGACCATGGACTTCGCCACCCTCATGACGGTCCCCGATGCGCTGGACTTCCAGGACGCCATCGGGGTGGAGCGGAAGGCCGCCCGGCTCCGCTACCTGCGGGATACCTGGGCGATCCCGGCCCGGGAGATCGAGGGCGTGGACATCCTCACCCCCGACGACCCGGAGCTGGTGGGGGCCATCACCGGGTTCCGGCTTCGGGGCGATGGCTCCCGCGAGGGGAACGCCGCCGTGGTCCGCACCCTCATGGAAGAGTTCGGGATCTTCACCGTGGCGCGCTCGGGGCTCGCCCGGGGGGACTGCGTTGAATGCCACGGCATCACCGGCTAGCAAGGGGCGGCGCTTGGCCGATCCAACCATGTCCCGGCACACGGATTTCCGGTGGCTTGGAA
>REED01000200.1 GCA_007695225.1 Gemmatimonadales bacterium | reverse complement strand
AATGACGCATCGGCCCGAATGACGCGTCAGCCGCCAGGACGTCGGCGAAGCTCCGGCTTCCCGCCCCCCCCGTCGCCAGGAGTCGTTGACCCATGTCCCCTTCCCTCCCCGCCCTCGGCCTTTTCCTGGGTTTCACCCTGGCGCTTCTCCCGGCCTGCTCGGGATCCGCGGGAAGCCCAGGCGAAGGAGACCACCTCCTGGAGGTGGCCATCACCCCCGTCTTCACGGTGGGGAGCCAGGCCGGGGACCGATGGGATGCCCTCTCCCGGGTGGGGGCCCTCGCCTTCGACCGGGACGGGCGCCTTTTCATCCTGGACGCCGACGCCCATCGGGTCCTGGTGGTGAACCCCGACGGGAGCCACCACCTCACCTTCGGCACCCGGGGGGAGGGACCCGGTCAGCTCCGCATGCCCATGGGACTGGCGGTGATGGAGGACGGAACCGTGGCCCTCTTCGACATGGGGCATCGGGGGTTCCTCCTCTTCGACCGGGAGGGCTCCTTCCTCCGGAGCATCCCCATCTCCATGGATGAGGGGACTCCCGGACCCCGGATCCTCCCCCACGGGCCCGATGGGCTGGTCTCGGTCTCCAGGGGGCTCACCATCCGGAGTACCGGGAGCGGTCCGCCCTCCTTCCCCTCGTCGGCGCCGGTCCGTCGCTTCGACCTGACCCCGGAGGCCCGACACGCCTCCCTCTACGAGGCATGGATCCCTCCCCGGGAGATGCCCGCCTCGTTGAATGTCTCCCAGGGGGCCGGTGGCCCGCGGGTATCCGGCGGCCCGGGGATCCGGGCCTTCGAACCCCAACCCCTCCTGGCTGTCCTTCCCGACGGCCGCCTGGCGCTGGCCGACTCCTCCACCTATCGGATCCGCTTCCTGAGCCCCTACGGCGAGGAGCTCCACCAGGTCTCCCGGGCTGTTCCCCCCCAGCCGGTGGGGGAACGGGAGCGGGAGGCGGAGCGGAGCCGCCGGCTTCGGGATCTGGACGAGGGTCGCGGCCCCCGGATGCAGATCCAGACGAGCGGGCCCGGAGGAACGGTGAGCCTGGACCAATCCCAGATGGGGGACATGATCCGCGGGCAGTTGGAGTCCATGGACTTCTGGCCCGAGATCCCGGTCCTGACAAGCCTCGCCGCCGACCCGGAGGGCCGCCTCTGGGCCGGCCGGAGCGGAGGGGTGGGAACCGCCGGACCCACCGACCTCCTGGGGCCGGATGGCCGCTACATGGGAACCATTCCCGCCCACGTCCTCACCCCTCCCGATGCCTTCGGACCCGAGGACCTCGCCGCGTGGATCCGCACCGACGAACTGGATGTCCCCTACGTGGAGGTTCGGAGGGTCCGGTTCCCCGACTGACCATCGGGCGATCGCCGGGGGAGGATTGGCGATTCGAGCGGGGGGGGAGTCGAGGGGATGAAGGCTCGCTATCTTTCCCCCATGCGTTCTCCCTTCCTCCTCCCCGGGTTCGTGGGGGCGATGCTTCTGGCCGGGGGCCTCCTGCAGTGGATCCCCGAGCCGGCCTCTCCCTGGCGCTGGCTCCCCTTTGCCCTGGCCTATGGGGTGGGCGGGATCCCCATCGCCCGGGACACCTGGGCGAGCCTGAGGGAAGGGAGGCTCTCCATCGACTTCCTCATGGGCGCCGCCGCTTTGGGTGCGGCGGTGGTGGGCGAACCCTTCGAGGGGGTAGTCCTCATCTTCCTCTTCTCCCTCTCCAACGCCCTGGAGACCCTGGCCCTGGGGAAGACCCGGCGGGCGGTGGAGTCCCTCATGGACCTCCGTCCCGATGAGGCCACCCTCCTGGGCCCGGACGGAGAGGAGGTGGGGCGGGTCCCGGTGGAGGCGCTTGAGCCGGGGAACCGGGTCCGGGTCCGTCCCGGGGAACGCCTTCCGGCCGATGGGCGGGTGGCGGAGGGCTCAGGCGAAGTGGATCAGGCGGCCATCACCGGCGAGTCCGTTCCGGTGCGGCGAACCGCGGGGGATGAGGTCTTCGCAGGCACCATCCTCTCCGGCGGAGCCCTGGTGGTGGAGGTGACCCGTCCCGCCCACGACACCCTCCTGGCCCGTATCGTCCGCCTGGTGGAGGAAGCCCGGGCGAACCGGGCCCCGGCCCAGCACTTCATCGACCGGTTCGCCCACCCGTACACACTGGGCGTGGTGGGAGCCACCGCCCTGATGGCGCTCCTTCCGCCCCTCTTCTTCGCCGCGGAATGGACCGATGCCTTCTACCGGGCCATGACCCTGCTGGTGGTGGCCAGCCCCTGCGCCCTCATCATCTCCACTCCGGCGGCCATCCTCTCCGGGATCGCCAACGGCGCCCGCCACGGGATCCTCTTCAAGGGGGGCGCCCACCTGGATCGGGCCGGAACCATCGACACCCTGGCCTTCGACAAGACGGGGACCCTCACGGTGGGCCGCCCGGTCCTGGTGGACCTGGTCACCCGAGCCCAGATCGTGGGTGATCCCTCGGGAAGCCGTTCGGTGGATGCGGCCGGCAGGGAAGATGGAGACCGGGAAGGAGTGCGGCGGCTGATCCAGCTCAGCGCGTCCCTGGAGCGGGACTCGGAGCACCACCTGGCACGGGCCATCCTGGAGGCCGCCCGGGAGCGGGACATTCCCCTCTTGGGTCAGCGGGACTTCCGGGCCCTCCCGGGGGAGGGCGTGACGGGGGCGGTGAATGGGGAAACGGTCTGGGTGGGAAACGAGACCCTGGCGGAGCGGATGGGCGTCCGTCCCGGGGCCGCTATCCGGGGATGGTTGGCGGAGGAGACCTCCCGGGGCCGCTCCGTGATCTTCGTGGGAACGGAGGATGAGATCCTGGGCGCCCTAGCCTTCGGGGATGAACTGAAGCCCAATGCCGAGGCGGCCATCCGGCATCTCAAGTACGAGGGGATCCGGTGGATCACCGTCCTGTCGGGGGACCACCCCGACGCCGTCCGGGCCGTGGCCGCCACCCTGGGGGTGGACGAGGTGAAGGCGGGCCTCCTTCCCCATCAGAAGGTGGAGGCCCTGAAGGTCCTGGCCGAACGATCCCGGGGGGTGGCCATGGTGGGGGACGGCGTGAACGACGCACCGGCCATGGCCGCCTCCAGCCTGGGGATCGCCATGGGCGCGGCGGGGACGGATGTGGCCATCGAGACCGCCGACGTGGTCCTCATGGGGGACGACATCACCAAGGTGGACTACGTGATCCACCTGGGGAAGCGGGCCCGACGCGTGGTGCGCCAGAACGTCTGGTTCTCCGTCGGATGGATGGCCTTCCTGGTCCTGGTCACCGTGACGGTGGGGATGCCCCTCACCCTGGCGGTGGTGGCCCACGAGGGGAGCACCCTTCTGGTGGCGCTCAACGGCCTCCGTCTGCTCCGGGGCGGGCCCCATCCACCCACCGTGCCCACCTGAGGGAGCGCGCCCTCACTCCTCATCCCCGATCCTGGCGGGTCCCCTCCTGGCGGGTCCCCTCCAGGCGGGTCCCCGCGGTGATCCGCCGATCCAGGGAGAACCGCCCCCCGCCCATGAGGAGGAGGTAGAGGCTCCCCACCGTCATGGAGAGGTCGGTGCGGGCGGCGTGGGCCGCCTCGAAGAACCCGTCCTGGCGAAGGATGGGAAGCTTGGTGGCGAGAAGGGCCACCGCCATGATCCCCAGGAGGGGGACCACCGCCACCCGAACGCCCAATCCCACGAGGAGGAGGAGGCCACAGGCGATCTCGAAGCTCCCCACCAGTGGCCCCAGCAGATCCGGAAAGGGGAGCCCGATCCCCTCGAAGCGTCCCGCCCCCCGAACCCCCGGATAGAGGAACTTCTGGATCCCCTCGGACAGGAAGACCCCCCCGACCAGGAGGCGGATCAGGGTGATCTCGCCCCGATCCTCCGTCTCCAGGAGGAGGAAGCCGGGTGGCGCTGCGGCATCGGAGACAGGGAACCCGGAGGCGCCTCTACCGGCGGGATTCGGATCAGACTCGGGGCTCGATGGGGGCATGGTCATGGATGCGACGAGGAGTGGAAGGGAGGGCTGACAGGCCGTTGAGGGGCTGGAGCGGCGGGGCTCAAGGTCCATGCCCGGAGATGGCGGAGCAACCCCGGGCGCCTTATCTGTCCAAAGGGTACCGTCGCCTTGTCCGCCACCGCCAGCACCACCGCCCAACAACCATCCTCCGGAGCCCTCCATGTCCGACCTCTCCCAGGCTTTCGTCGATTACTCCCGGACCTTCCTCCTCCAGGAATTCTTCCCTCGGATCCGCGGTGCCGTCGAGCAGCTTCCGGCGGAGGATCTCTGGTGGCGACCCAACGAGGCGTCCAACAGTGTGGGAAACCTCATCCTCCACCTCTCGGGGAACGTCCGGCAGTGGATCGTCTCCGGGGTGGGAGGGCGCCCCGACGACCGGGAACGCCAGCGGGAATTCGACCATCGGGACCCCCTCCCCGCTGACCAGGTCCTGGCCCGGCTGGAAGGGACACTCCGGGAAGCGGACGAGGTGCTGGCCGCCCTGGGCGGGTCGGACCTTCTGGCGCCCCGGACCATCCAGGGGCGGGAGACCACGATCCTGGGAGCCATCTACCACGTGGTGGAGCACTTCTCCATGCACACGGGACAGATCGCCTACATCGCGAAGCTCCGCCTGGGATCCGACCTGGGGTTCTACCGCATGGTGGATGGGGTGGCTCGACCGGCGTGGGAGCGCCCTGACGGACCTCTGGGGTGACGGGGTCCGGGGCCTTTCCGCCTGACGCCTTGACGGCCTTTTAACAGAATCCGCCCTTCCCGTGTCCTGATACGGTGATCGCTTGGCAGTGCGAGCGAGTGAGCGACCCTGTGGCCTGCGATGGCCTACGATGGCCTGCGATGGCCTGCGGGGACGCTCCCTCCTCCGAACCATCGCAGCCTCTCCTTTCAGCCCGTAGCGAGAAAACCTGTGACGCCGACCCCCATGATCCGGATCGTCTTTGCCCTCCTCCTCGGACTCTCCCCGACGGCCCTCACGGCCCAGGCCCTGGAAGGAGATGGCGGAGACGCAGGCCGAGAGCCGGCCTCGGCTGTCCTTTCTGCGGCGGTGACCCGGGTGGAGCTCGGCCCGGAGATCGACGGGAACCTGAACAAGCCCATCTGGGAGGAAGGCGAGTTCCTCTCGGGCTTCGTCCAGCAGGAACCGCTGGAGGGGCTCCCCTCCACCGAGCGGACCCAGGTGAAGCTCCTCCAGGATGACGCCGCCCTCTATGTGGGGGTCTGGCTCTTCGACAGCGAGCCGGATCGGATCGTCATGGGAGAGCGGCGGCGGAATGCCAATCTCCGGCAGTCCGACGCCTTTCTCTTCGTGCTGGATACCTTCCGGGACACCCAGAGCGGGTTCGCCTTCGGGACGAATCCGGCGGGGATCGAGTTCGACGGCCAGGTCCGGGCAGGCTCGGTGAGCACGGATTGGGACGGGAGCTGGACCGTGGCCACCTCCCGGGATGAGGAGGGATGGTACGCCGAATTCCGGATCCCCTTCTCCACCCTCCGCTATGGCGCCCAGGATGGACAGACCTGGGGCCTCAACATGTCGCGCTATATCGGCCGGAAGAACGAGCAGTCGGTCTGGTCCCCCGTCCCCCGGCAGTTCAATCTCTATCGCCTGGAGTACGCCGGGCTCCTCCATGACCTCGTTCCGCCCCCGCAGCGGGTCATGACCGTGACCCCCTATGTCCTGAGCGCGGCGCAGCGGATTCCCCAGACGAGCATGGACGTGGAATATCCCTGGGAGGTGGGGGGGGACGCCAAGTTCGGGATCACCCAGAGCCTGAGCCTGGACTTCACCGTGAACACCGACTTCGCCCAGGTGGAGGTGGACGACCAGCAGGTGGACCTCACCCGCTTCTCCCTCTTCTTTCCGGAGAAGCGCCCCTTCTTCCTGGAGAACTCCGGGCTCTTCCAGGTGGGCTCTTCGGGATCGGCCCAGATGTTCCA
>REED01000074.1 GCA_007695225.1 Gemmatimonadales bacterium | reverse complement strand
CGATCGATGGAGCGAAGGACGTTGCCGACCTCTTGGATGAGCTAGAGGCGCGTGGTTGCGTGCGACGCATCCCACAGCCTTCCACAGGTGGTCGCCCCCCGTCGCCGAAGCTGGAGATCCACCCGGCCCTATGCACAGGCATCGCGAAAAGTGCAGAAAGCCCGGTGGGGGAGGGGGCGGAAAGGGGTTTCCGCACTTTCCGCAATGCGAATGCCTCCAGACCCCCCGAAGCGAACAACGGTACCGGTGGCCCAGAGCCGTTGGAGGGAGTGCTCGGCGATGCCTGATTACCGCACGCTCGAAGCCCGAAAGGCACGTTCCCGGAAGGTCTGCCGCCTCCTGGGGGGTCGGATTGGTGAGGTGGTGAGCCCCGGGCTCGGGAGATGGGAACCGGGCTGGCAGGTGATCCGGGTCCCATCCCTGGAGCTCCTGAAGGCGCTGGAGGAGTGGGAGCGCACCGGCGCCGAGGCTGCGATGGATCGGGCCAAGGCAAAGGCGCTGGAGGTCCTCGAAGCCTGGAAGGAGGCAGATCGCCTCTTCCGGGACGCGCACACCGTTGGCCGCCACGCCGCGCACCCGGAGGCCCGATGATCTCCGCTTCCGAGATCGGACGCCTCGACCGTGCCCGCCTCCGCCGGCTCTGGGACGGGAGGGAGCTCCCCGTCCAGGAGGGTGAGCCCGCCCCCACCGCGTTCTGCCACGACTGCGGGAAACCCCTCCCGCCGGCGCCCCACTTCCGGATCCTGCGCTGTGCGCCCTGTGGCGTCCGTGCGGGCCGGGAGCCTCTTCAGCTTCCTGCCGGCGCTGGAGACGGCGCCCGGGGGGACACCAACCCTGACCAGATCGATGACCCACGATGACCGCTGACTCTATCTCCCAACCACTGGATGCGCTTCGGTCTCTCCCAGAGATCAGCATCTCCGTCCGGGTCGGCAGTCTCGCCCAGGCCAGCGAAGGCCTTCACCGTTCCGGCCCTGACTCCTCGAAAAACGCCGGTGGAAGCGGGGGCCGGGGGGCCGCATGAAGCTGGCTTCCCGCTTCCTTGTGGTCCCTGGGTGGGCTGCGGTGAGGGGCACGGAGGCACTGGTCTGGCAGGGTCCCGAGGCTGTGCTCCGTGGGTTCGGGGCCTCCTCCGCTGAGGCCTTGGTCTACCGCCCTCTCGGGTGGAATTCCCGGGCATCCCTCTCCTGGTGGCCTCCCACCTGGTGGGCGGAAATCCTCCACGGGGCCCACCTGCGGGCTGAATCGCTCGGAGTGCAGGGGGTGCTACTTCCCCATGCTCCCGGTGATTATCCCCCGCTCGCGGAATGGCTCCCGCCTGTCGGCTCGGGACCCAGGACGGGGGAGCGGAGAATTCAAGCTGCGGCTCTTGTCCGGCTCCTGGGTACCGGGACCGAACTGGATCCCGAGGTCACTCTCAGCCCGATCCCGGACCCAGCCCTACTCCCCCTGACGGAGGTCCTGGGGACCCTTCTCTGCTGGATCCGGCAGGATGGCAAAGAGCCGCCGCCTCGCCCCCCTCTGGTCGGTTGAGGACGCGTCATGTCCCCCGGTTCCTCCTCCTCCCGGCGCCTCGTGGAGAACCAGCTCCCGGAAGACGTACGGATTGCCCTGCCCGGCATTGAGGAGTCCCTCGGGATCCCTCCCGGGCGCTGGTGGGATTGCAACTCCCTACGGGTCGCGTTGGAGACGGTGGCGGTGGCCGAACTGGCGAGGGAGCTGGAGCAGCGCCACGCGCTCTCCGCCACGCTCGCACTGGAAGAGGCGGAGTTCGCTCTGGGGATCAGGGAGGGGACGGCCGCCCGTCGGCTGCGACGCTGGCGGAGGAAAGTCAGCATGGAAGAAGATTCATGATACATGGATAATGTTGCGGACAATTTGTCCTCTCCTCTTGGGGCGGCCGATGGTAGCTTCCCGTCGTGACTGTCACGGGTCACATCCGTTGGATTCGGTTTGAAGCTCTCCGGGGGGGGCAGCCCCCCCGGGAGTGCTTCCGTTGATGGCACCCCTCCTTCCTCGGAGCCACGCCCCATGATCGCCAAGATTCGGAAACTCCTTTCCCCCGACAACGCCACCCGTACCGTCTCCGAGATCGAGGCCGTCCAGGCCGAGGTCCGCAGCGAGATCCAGCGCCTACAGGCCGAGCGAGCCCGGGCGCAACGTGAGAGGAAGGCCCGTATCCTGGAGGCAGACGCGAAGGAGCTGCGAGAGCTGGAAGGCAAGGCCTCCGATTTGGCCCTTGAGCTTGAGCGGGCTGGAGTCGTTCTCCAGCGCCTGGATGAAGAACTCGGAGCCGCCAAGGCACGGGAAAGGGCCGCGGCCCGGGAGGAGGTACAGGAGCGGCTTGAGGCGAAGTTTGAACGTGGCCGGAAACTCATCGAGGAGTACCGGAAGCTCGCCCCGAAGGTGGTGAAGGTCCTGGCCGAACTGGACGAGATCGACCGGGAACTGATCAGGCTCCGGGATCGGCAGAGAATGAACCCCTGCCCGGAGGAGCTCCAGGGGGTGGCCGTCCCCCAGCCTCCGAGCCATGCCGCCCGGACGCACAGGGTGCCCCGGCTCCCGGAGGCAGCCGTCATTCCGCCGGCAGCCCCCGATGCCCCGTCCTGGAAGGGTGACCGCCCCACCCTGGACTATGCGGACCCATCTGTGCTCGAGCGGGAGCGTGAGAAGGAAGCGGCCTGGCAGAAAGAGCGGGCAAGATTCCGGGAAGAGACGGAGGATCTCAAGCGCCGTGGCCTGCGGAGGGTCGGGGTCCGGGTCGTTACTGGTCCCGACGGTGACCGTTACGACCTGTCGGAATCGAAGTTGGTTCCGGAGGAATCGGCGCTTCGCCAACAGGGGAGCCAGGAGGTGACCGGTGCGTGATTCTCGCCCAGCGGTCCTCCGAGGGCCCAGCCGGGAGCGGGCCCGGGAACTCCTGAAACGGGAGGAACAGCTCTGCCGGGAGATCGCCCACCTGGTCCTTCACCCGAGCGCTGCCGGCTCGCGTGAGATTCGCCGTCTCCGGAAGGAGCGCCAGCTCGTGCGGGAGGAGCTGGAGGACCTCCACGCGGCCGCGAAGTTGGCCCGGGAACTCTCGGACGGCTGGACCCGGTTCAGGGATGTTCTGGAGACGGACTCCCGTCCCCTGCGGCCCCTGGGAGGCGTCCAGTGAACCGGGTGGATCCCACTACCGGGGAAATCCTGGTGGAGGCCCGGGAGGAGTCGCCGGCCGGGTCCAACGGAACGTCCCTGGCCCGGCATCATCCCCAGAGCGCCGGCGCTGAGCTGCAACTGCGCCAGCGGGTCTCCGGGCTCCTGACCCCGGTGGAGACTCCCGCCGCCATCCTGGAGGCCAGGGAGGCCACCCGGCGCACGCTCGCCGAGACCCTCCAGGAGGGGAAGGACTTCGGGGAGATCCCCGGAACGTCCAAGAGAACCCTCCTCCAGCCCGGTGCCCATGAGATCGCTGGCGCCTTCGGTTGCTACATCCGGGACCGGGTGACGGAATCCGAGATCGACCATGACCGCCGGGTGCCCTGGCAGAAGAGAAGGAAGCGGTGGAAGGGGAAGCGGTTCGACGGGTGGGAGGTGGAAGAAGGGGAGTCCATCGGGCTCTACCGGTACGTGGTCCGGGCCGAGATCGTGGACCGCGCCACGGGGGTGGTGATCGGTGAAGGGACGGGGAGCTGCTCGACTCTGGAAGATCGCTACGTAGACCGGCCCCGAGACCTTGAGCACACGGTCCGGACCATGGCAGGGAAGCGGGCCGCAGTCCGTGCCGTGCTCTCCACCTTCGGGCTCTTCGACTATTTCCAGGATCTGGAGGAGGCCCGGGAGGAGCGGGAGGAACTCCCTCCCGAGGAGCAAATCCGGATCGCCCGGGGGCGCTACTATGCCCTCCTGGCTGAGCTGATCCCGAATCCCCAGATCCGGGAGCTGACTCGGGCCGCCTTCCAGTCCGCCCACCCCAACTTGCCCGACTCCTCCACGGAGTGGCAGCTCGCCCACTTCGAGCGAGCCACGGAGGACCTCGAGCGGAAGGGGGCCCAGATCCTGGCTCGCGCTCTCGACCTGGCGGCCGAGGCGGATCCCGCCACGGAAACGTCGCTCTCCATGCTTGAGAAGATCCGGGCGGAGGATGACGGGCGATTCCCTGAGAGGACGGAGCTTCTCCGCTGGCTGTCCCGGGTGAGAGTGGGTGCCTGGATCTCCGCCGCCATGGAGACGGTGCGGGCGGAACGGACCGCCGTCCGACGGCAATCCAGGAGCGCCAAGGCCTCGGACCAGGGAGAGATCCCGGACCAAGCTACCGGGGGGCCGGAAGAAGATGATCTCCCGTTCTGAGAGGGAGAGGAAGGGCCCCGGAGGGCTTACGGGTCCTCCCGAGGGGGGTCCCCTGCGGGATGGCCGCACAAGCGCACTTTGCAACTAGCGACAAGGGGTCCGACCCCCCATTTCCGTTTCCGCTTCTGGCTTGGATCGCCACCTTAGTCCATCGCCCTCCCGGGGCCTCCGGATCGACAGGGCGAAGGAGGGGAAAGCCTTGGTATCGCAACGAGAACTGGCCGAACTCCTGGGGCTCACCACCCGGCAGATTCGGAACCTGGAAGGGCGAGGTCTCCCGGTGTCCGCAACCGGAAACCGGAAACGCTATCCCATCCCGGATGCCATCCGTTGGTATGTGGCCTCGAAGGGCCGGGAGGCGGCTGACGCAGCGGAGGTTACCCCGTATGATGAGGCCCTGGCCCGGAAGACACTGGCGGATGCTCGGATCGCCGAGAGGAAGCTGGCCGAACTGGACGCTGCCCTCATCCCGGCCGCCCTTCACCGCCAGGTACTCTCCCGGGTCTCGGAGGGGGTAGCGGCCCGGATTCGAAACCTTCCCGGTGAGTGGGCCCCCAGGTTCGTGGGGATCCCGAATCCCCGGCAGGCCGGTTGGGGATGTCATTGTAACTCCGACAGTGCGCGGCGCCTCCTCTGTATTGACGAAACGGGTCGACACGAACCATGGTGGCTGTTGTGTGCCCCCAAGGAGGTGGGGGCATTGTTCGCGCGGAGACTTAGCAGAACGTGGAACTGGATGTGTTCGGGATCATGCCATAAATGAACCTACTTGCAAAATACTTTATAATTGTGAGCATGCAATATGATTGATTACTCATTTGGCTTATCAGAAATAATATTGATTCTATTTTTGGTATCGTCAGCTACATACATAAAAACAAAAAGTGCTAATGTTGCTACACGCGAAGATATTGGTGGGATCACGACGGTCGTGGAAGAGATTCGTTTGGATTATCGCCAAGAGTTAGAAGAGCTCAGATCTGAGTTGAGGATGGCTTCTGAGGCCATTATTCGAAGACGTGATGTATACGAACGTCTGGCACGTGCGATGCTCATATTCACGAAAGGACAAGAATTATATATAGAAGATAGAAATCAGAAAGAGATAGAATTCACAGAGATGTACAACACTGCTTGGTTGTGGGCTCCCGACGAAGTAATAAGGGCTGTAAACGAATTCGTACGGATGAACCAAGTAGAACCGGCGGCGGGCGGACAGCGCCAACGAGAACTAAAGCATGGTTTCTTTAGGGTCCTTTTTGAGATGCGCCAAGATGCGGGATTTAAGGATACAGACCTGGAGTTCGACGACCTTCTATTCTTTAGCTTCCACGCTGGGTCGCACGGCGGGTAGAGAGTCGCCGATTCCGGGATGCTGTTTTGTCAATGTTGCTGTTGATCCAGACACACCCATGGATATGGTACGTGAAATCCACCTCACTAACCGACAAGCGGAGACTTTGAGTGAATCCATCGTTTCTTGCTAACGTCCGAGGCGGATCTATTCGGCAGCCGTCACAGAAGGGTTTTTCTGAGACCAGTTGGACTCAAGGCTTCATCGAGTCAGGGGATGAGTCAGAAGCGGCTAGGAGTCTTTATATCTCGGGATTGATCGCCTTCCGTCACTTAG
>REED01000199.1 GCA_007695225.1 Gemmatimonadales bacterium | reverse complement strand
TCCCGGACCTGCACCACTACAGAAACCCCAAACCCGTCCATGGCTGGATGGGACCGGTGGATTTCGGCCCCGGACGCGGCTTGGGACTGGGCTTGGGACTGGGCTTGGGACTGGGCTTGGGACTGGGACTGGGACATCAGGCCGCCGGCGCTCCCTCGTCCGAGCCAGGCCGAATGCGCAGCTTCCAGGCGACAGATGCGACGATGGAGAGAGCATCCAGACCCGACATGAGTACCGGGGCGCCCTCTCGCGAAGCCTCCTCACCCATCAACCGGCCGAACCTGATGTCCAGCCGTTTAGCCCTCCGGCATCCCACCACCCAAGCGCGCCGCGATCCAACGACCCAGCGATCCCAAGGCTTGGAGCCAGGCGGCCACTTTCAGCTGAAAGTCTCACGATCCGGCCGGAGGAAGGACACCTACCCGGAGGAGAGAACGGGGAAAGGGTGGATAACAGGACAGCTGCGAAGTTCGCAGGCACCCACCTCGTAGAATCAGTCCCACCCCTCGCTGAGCCGCCGTCAGTCTCTCGCCGAGTCTCTCGCCGAGTCTCTCGTCCAGCCTCTCGCCCTATCCTCCCATCACCACCCCTTCCCGTCGCGGATCGGCCCCACCGAAGAGGCCTTCCTCCAGTCGCTGGATGGCCTGCAGACCGCTGGTCAGATCTCCCTCCCGAACCTCGTGTCCCAGGCTCCGAAGCGCGTCCAGCACCTCCTGGGGAAACCCGCCGCTCTCGAGCACCGACGGGCCGTTGAAGTTGGTGAAATTGGGAAGATCGATGGCCTCCTGGGCATTCAGCTCCCATGCCAGCATCCCCAGCAGGGCCTTCGCGGTGTAGTGGATGATGGCCGCTCCCCCGGGGGATCCCACGCTCGCCAGGAAGTCACCGCTCTCGCCATCGAAGACCAGCGTCGGACTCATGCTCGACCGGGGCCTCTTCCCGGGTTCGACCCGATTGGCGATGAGGCGCCCTTCCTCGTCCCGGGGTGAAAGGGAGAAGTCCGTCAGCTCGTTGTTCAGGTGGAAGCCGCCCGCCAGCCCCGTGCCTCCATCGGACATGATCCGGCTCCCGAAGCCGGATTCGATGGTGGTGGTCATGGAGACGGCGTTTCCGTCACGGTCCACGATGCTGATGTGACTCGTCCCGCCGTCAGGCTGGGTTCCCTGGACTCCCAGGGCCGCCGCCACCGCCCCCGGATCTCCCGCCTGTGCGGTCCCCATGCTCCGAGCGCCCACCAATCGGGCCCGTTCCTCCAGGTATTCGGGCGCCAGGAGGCTCTCCCACGCCTCGCCGGGCGGATCCACGAAGTCCGGATCCGCCACGTACTGGTTCCGGTCCGCGAAGGCCAGCTTGGAGGCCTCCAGGTAGCCATGGAGCCACTGCGCCGAAGGCACCCCGGCCACGAGGGGGTTCGGGGGAAGCTCCAGGCGCTCCAGGATCCCCAGGATCTGCATGATCGCCAGGTGGCCGGAAGAGGGAGGGGGAAAGCCGCACAGGCGGTAGGTCCGCCAGGGCGTGCAGATGGCCTCCCGCCGGAAGTCCTGCTCCGGATAGGCGGCCAGATCCTCCAGCGCCAGGGTGCCCGGCCGCTCGGGGTGATTCCGTACCCGGCTCACCATGTCCTGGGCGATCGGTCCATGATAGAACACATCCGCCCCCTCCTGGGCCACCCGCTCCAGGACTGCCGCCAGCGCTGGATTCCGGAGAGAGTACCCCACCGGGTGAGGGTTCCCATCCTCATCATAATAGAGGGCTCGGGCGATGGGATCGTTCCGGAGGCTCGCGTCTCCGGCGAGGAGCCCGTGAAGCCGCGGGCTCAGGGCGAACCCCTCTGAGGCGAGGGTGATCGCCGGCCGGAAGAGGTCGGCCCACGCCAGATGCCCATGCCGCTCATGAGCGGTTCGGAGCATGGCGATGGTACCTGGCACGCCCACCGAGAGCCCGCTGGAAACGGCCTGGGAGAAGGGGAGCGGATCCCCGTCCTCGTCCAGGAAGAGGTCCTCTCCGGCGCCGGTGGGAGCGACCTCCCGACCGTCGTACGCGGCGAGCTCGTCGCCATCCCAGTGGAGAAGGAACGCTCCACCCCCGATCCCACTGGACTGCGGTTCCACCAGCGTCAGGACCATCTGGACGGCGACGGCGGCATCCACCGCCGTCCCTCCTGCCTCCAGAATCTGGAATCCGGCGTCGGTGGCCAGGGGGTTTGCCGCCGCCACGGCGAAGTCGGGAAACTCCCAGCCCGGCTTCTCCACGTACCCCGTGGCCATCTCCGGCTGCTCCGGGATGGCGTAGGCGAGTGGAGTGGGTGCCTCCGCCGCCGGGGCGTCAGGATCCTGGCATCCGGCGGACGAGAGGATCAGGAGGAGAAGCAGGCCGGGGATCTCGCTCCGAAGTCGGGAGCGGTGGAAAGGGGATGGACCGTGGGCAGTGGGGCTCATGGGCGACGGGGGGGTCGGAGGCATCAGAAGGCGAGGGCGAGGGAGCCCGGGACCGACGGGGGCCTTCCAAGGGCCTGAAAGGGCTCGGAGCACAGGGTCTCCCCGGAATGGCGGAAGGTGGCGACGGGCCGGCGGCCGGGCAAGCAAGCCGGGAGCGGAGCGCGCGCAGCCACTGGATAGAGTTGCCGCGGCTCGCCCCCCTTTGCGAGTCCCGATGACCACCGTGGTGGATCCCGTCTCCGGGGGAGGCCGTTAGTCCACGAGGCACCCGCCTCTTGGGGCCCCCGCAGGAGGTCTATACTCTTGTGGGGGCCATCATGTGGGGGGGCATCATGAACGAAAGCATCGGCCAGGGCGTGGCCGCAAGAACCGGAGTGGGCTCCGAAGAGCCGGCAGGACCGAGCCGGGGAATCTCGGGAATCCCCGGCGATCCCGAGATCCCCCGGATCCGCAGGCTGCGAGCGTGGGGCGTGCACCTCTACACCGGACTCGGCCTGGTGCTGGCCGGGGCCATGGCGGTCCTCATCGTGGAAGGGACCGACTCGGCCTTCCGGTGGGCCTTCGGTCTCATGATCGCGGCCACCGCCCTGGACGCCACCGACGGGCCCCTGGCCCGGCGCTTTCGTGTGCAGGAGGTCCTTCCCCGGTTCAACGGCCGGCGCCTCGACGACATCGTCGACTTCCACACCTTCACCAGCCTTCCCCTCTTCCTGATCTGGCGAAGCGGTGTTCTTCCCCAAGGCGCGGGTTGGATCCTCTTCCTTCCGCTCCTGGCCAGCGCGTACGGGTTCTCCCGGGAGGATGCGAAGACGGCGGATGGCTACTTCCTGGGGTTCCCCTCCTATTGGAATATGGTGGCGTTCTACCTCTACTTCCTGGAACCGCCATCCCCCCTGGCCATCGCCATCCTCCTGGCCTTCTCCGGGCTCACCCTCCTCCCCTGGCGCTACCTGAAACCGGGGAACCGGGGACCACTCGAGGGGGTCACCCTCGTCCTCTCCATCGGATGGGGACTGGTGGCGGCCGGGGTCCTCACGGGGGCGCTGGAGGGCACGGCGTGGGTGGTGGCGTCGCTCGGCCTTCCCGCGTGGTATCTGGGAGCGTCGTGGACGGTGGAGGCCCGAACTCGAAGGGAAGGGAGGACGCGATGAGGGCGCTGGCCTTCCATGCGGTCCTCTCCCACTGGATCCTCCTTCCCCTCCGTCGGGATTACCGCCACCCCTGAACCAACTCCACGGCGATCCGCCCCAGCGTTCGTTCCAGCTCCACGAAATCCCCCCGGTTCTGTCCCGTGTAGATGGCCACCACCGTGGGACCTCCCTCGTGGAAGAGGATCCCCACGTCGCTCCCCCCGAAGGGAGGCCAGTCCCCGGTCTTGTGGGCCACCGAGGCCTCGAATCCCACATACCGGGGAAGGCGGGAGGAGGAGAGCTGCCGCCTCAGGATGGCCATCATCTCCTCGGAACTCTCCCGGGACGTCCGGGTGCCCTCGTGGATCCCCTCCAGGAGACGCCCCATTTCCCGGGCGGTGGAGCGACCGAGCCAGAGGGTGGAATCCCCTACGGCCGGCTTCCGGAAGCCGACCAGGGGTGGACGCGCAACCCGCAGCGCCATTCTGCTGCCGCGCACTCTCCCGATGCTTGGGTCACCCTCCGGTGTACCGCTGGCCCCGGGCACCATTTTCTTCCGGCGGTTCTCTCCGTCGGACCGCGCAGAGAAGAGACATGCCCAGAACCCGCCAAGTACGAACGCTGGACCCCCAACAGACGGACGACCTTCTCCAATACCTGGGGGAATGCCTGGATGGTACGGAGTGCGACGAGGCCATGCGCCATGTCGAGACCTTCCTCCACAGCCGGGGGGTGGATCCGTCCGTCCCGACCGCAGAACGGGTCTTTGTCCGCGGAGTCGCGAAAGGCGCGGAGGCCCGGCCGCGGGCACATGCCCGGCACTATAGTCCGAGACCCGCCCCACCTACGTGACGGTCCGTTGGCTCAGCCCTGTGGCCTTGGCCGGGCCCGTCATGGCTCCCGGTCGGAGGTGGAGCGGAAGCCTCTCCTCCAGTACCACGCACCGACGGCTGAAACGAACAGGATCAGAGCCAGGGAGATCCACTGCGAGGTCGAGAGGCCCAGCCATTCCCCGCGATCGTCCGCGCGCAGGAACTCGACTCCGAAGCGGAGGGTCGCATACGCGAGCAGGTAGACCGGGACGAGAAGGTGTGCGTAGCGGCGCTGCTGTACCGAGAGCGCGCCCGTGAGCACGAACAGGCCGCCCGCCTCGTAGAGCTGGGTCGGATGGCGCACGGACGACTCTCCGATGAATTCGCCGTAGCAGCAGCCTGCGAGGAAGCACCCGACGCGACCGATGCCGTGGGCGAGCGCGATCGGAATCACTGCGCAGTTGAGGGTACGCCAGGTCTGTTCGCCACTCATCCGCCGGGCACTCGCCAGAATGTAGAACAGCGTGCCGGTCAGAAAACCGCCGTAGAACGTGAACCCGGCCTCGCGGAGCGGCACGCCGCGAACCGCGGCATCGAACAGGTGTGCGCCGGCCCATCCCGCCACGATCGCGAACACGAAGAGCACGTACGCGCGGTCCCGGACGTCCTCGGCCCGACGTGACAGGATGGCATCGAGGAGGAACAGCCCGACGATCAGGCCGAGGCCGTTCAGGAGCACGTACGGCGCCGGAAGCTGCTCCAGTGCAGGCATCACACTGCCTCCCGAGCCTACCGTCCGCTGGGTGCCACCTCGACCCGGACCGTGTTCCTGAACTGCTCTTCGGGCGCCACGAAGATCATCACCGCCGCGATGAAGAGGAGGGTGCCCGGGAGCCAGCCCAGCGGGTTCAGTCCCAGCACCAACAGCCCGAACATGCCGCCGAGTATGAGCGCCGCCACCCCGGACATGAGTTTGCCGAGCCGCTTCACGAGTGAGCCCACGACGATCGAGCCGATGGATGCGATGACCGACACCGCGAGCATCGTCTCCATGAGAGGAGACGGATCGCCGGAGCCGTCGGTGGACGAAACACCGACCCAGGCCGCGGAACAGAGGATTGCAGGTAGGCCGAACAGCCCTGCAACAATCATCATCACCATGGCGGCATTCAGCATCGGGTCACCTCCTCACGGGTCGTCGTTCACCGAGTCCCCTACCCCTCCGGTGCAGGAGGGAGGGCTGGGCGCGGATGGGGCGAGACAGCTACGCCTCGATGCGCGAGACCGCATGTATGAACCGCATTCCGGGGTGACGTCAAGGAGTTCGAGGGGTGGAGGGCCTTCGCGATCAGGGGATAGGCATCATAGAGGCAGCGCGTCCGTGGCCGGAGGAGGTTCGGTGGAACGGCTGGCCCTTCAAAAGAGTTGGCGATCTCCTGAAGGGGGGACACGCTGGGGGTCATGATGCCGAGCGGGAAGCGAGTTGGAAGTCACGTGGTGGAGACGAACGCACGGTGCCTGATCGAAGCGGTGCGTCAGATTCCGAAACCTCGGCACATCTGCCTGGAAGAAGGCACGCTGTCGGAGTGGCTGTACGAGGTGCTGTCGCCCCACGCGGAGAAGGTGGTGG
>REED01000122.1 GCA_007695225.1 Gemmatimonadales bacterium | reverse complement strand
CAGGCGGGCCAGCCCCGCGGCCTCGATCTCCTCGGTGAAGGGCGTGGGCGCGAAGAACCCGCCCCCGGCCGAGGTCCGGACGGTCCAGTCCCCCGGCCGGTAGAGGGCGGAGAGACGGGGACTCACCTGGGAACCGTACTCGCTGTGTCCGTCCCATCGGGCACTTCCCGAGAGGACGAGATCCCGGGTGAGGCCCACTTCGTTCTGGGCGAAGAGGGAGGGGACGGTGAAGGTATAGTCGAAGGTCGGGAAGGTCTCGGACCGGTATCCGTCCCGCTGGAGCGCACCGCCCAGGACCCAGGTGTGGACCCCGGCCACCCCCGAGAGCGCCGCCTCGACGAAGCCCGTGTCGTGCCGGTCCCGCTCCTCGAAGGTGCCGAAGGAGTGGCGATGGTCCTGGATCATCGCCGATGCGCGGAGTCCCAGGAATCGGCTGTCCCCCACGGGAAGCCGGCCGGTGAATCCCCCATCGAGGCGGTCCGTGTCCAGGGATTCCACGAAGGGGGTCCCCTCCGGAAGGACCCGGCCCGGGAGCGTGCCCCCCGTCCGTCCCTCCGTCATGGCGCCCAGGGTGACGAGGGCGGAGCGCCCCTCCCCGTCCTCGAAGTGGAGGCGGGGCCGGGCGGTCCACCGGCGATGGGAGGGGACGTCGGCCCATCCCCGGTCGTCCAGGTCACGCTGCGTCTGGCGGTGGGCGCCGGTGGTGAGGGACCATCCCCAGAGGTCGGAGATGGGCCCGGAGAGGTAGCCGGTGAGGTCCTGTCCCCCGTGGCTGGTGGTGTTGGCCAGGAACTCCGCGGCCAGTTCCTCCGATGGCTCCCTGGAGATGAGGTTGATGACGCCGCCCAGCGCCGAGCCCCCATAGAGGGCAGAGGCCACCCCCTTGATCACCTCCACCTGACCCAGGTCGGTAGGGGGGATCTGGAGAAGGCCGATGGCGCCGGCCTGGCCCCCGAAGAGGGGGAGGCCGTCGGCCAGGAGGAGGGTGTATCGCCCCCGCATCCCCTGGACACGGATGTTGGCGGCGCCCAGCGAGGGGGAGGTCACCTGGACCCGGAGCCCACCGGTCTCGTTCAGGAGCATGACGATGTTGCCCGGCGTCATGAGGGTCTTCTCCTCGATCTCCTCCCGGTCCAGCACTTCCACCCGGAGGGGCTCGTCCTGCACCCGCCTGCCGGTCCGCGTCGACGTGACCACGATTCCCCTTGCCTCCACCATCTCGGTGTGGAGCTCCATCACCACCCGGGTCTCCTCGCCCCGGGTGATCCGGGCTCGGGCGATGGCGTCGGGGAAGCCCGAGGCGTGGACCTCGATGCGAACCTCTCCCTCCGGGAGCTCCAGGCGCACCTCTCCGCGGTCGTCGGTCATGGCTCGGATCCCGTCCTCCCGGACTTCCGGTCCCTCTACCCGGACCTCGGCGCCCCTCACCGGACCGGCTTCGCTCCGGACCTGGACCACCAGAGTCCCCTGAGTAGGCTGGGGGGTCACCTGGGGAGTCACCTGGGCCGTCAGCGCGCCGGGCAGCAGGAATACCGCGCCGGGGGTGGCGACGAAGGGAAGCGCCAGGAGCCCCACAAAGGTAAGAAGCGGGCGGCGGGCGGTGCGGTGCAGTCGCGGAAGCATGGGGGCGGGGACCTGAGCGAGGGCGTTGAGGGGGATCCGGGCTCCGGGTGTCCATGGGGAGCCGCCGGTCGGAATGTCTCCACCCGCTCCCGGCGGGAGCAAGGGGCGAGGGGTTGGATCTCCAGCGGTTCCCATATCCTGGAGCAGGGGAACCCTGTTCCGATTCGGCCACCCTTTCGGCCACCCTTTCCGTCAGCCTTTGCGTCCCCGTTTCCTTGCACCGCTCCCACCGGAGGCCCAGCTTCCCCGTCATGGAGCTTCTGGAACAGGTCTTTGATGGGGTGGCGCTGGCCATCGGAACCGTGGGGTTCGTGGTCATCCTCTATGGGATCACCCTCGCGACGAGCCGGTTGCTGGTCATCGAGGCCCGAGCGCTCCGGAGCCTGGACGTAACCCGCGATCGCCGCAGGCTCCGCCATCAACTCGGGTACTATCTCCTGTTGGGGCTGGAGTTCCTGGTGGCCGCAGACATCATCCACACCATCCTCCGGCCCAGCTTCGACGAGCTCATCTCCCTGGGCATCATCGTCGGCATCCGGACCATTCTGAGCGTATCCCTGAACTGGGAGATGGCGCGGACGGTAGAGGTGGAGGATGAGCATCCCTGACGGGAAGGCCCGTTGATCTTCCAGCCCCGGGTGGGTACGCTGACCACGGATTCGCCACCCATTCCGGACCGTTTCTCCCTTTCTGGAAGGCTCCCATGATTGCCCGAACCCCCATCCTCCGGCTCCTTCCGACCCTGGCGCTGGCCACCCTCCTGGGGATCGCCCCCGGCGCGCCGGCCCAGACCCAGGCCCAGGCTCCCGCCTCGGCCCCGGGCGCCCCCTTCACCACCGAGGACTTCTTCCAGCTTCGGACCCCCTCGCTGGAGGCGCTGAGCCCCGACGGGCGCTGGGCGCTCCTCTCCCATACCTCCCAGGAGGGACGGCTGGGGATCGACAACTACCGCTTCGGGGACCCCACCTACGTGGCGCCGGTGATGTCCCGGTTCGAGGTGGTGGACACCCGGACAGGAGAAGCCCGGGCCCTCTTCCCCCAGGAGCGGCAGGTGGAGCAGGCGGCGTGGTCTCCCGACGGTGGGACGCTGGCCCTGGTCCTCCGGCGGGGGGGAGCCGCGGAGGCCCGGGACGGAGCACCCTTCGACGTGGCGTTCTGGGACGCCCAGGCGGGGGACCTGCGCATCGCCAGACTTCCCGGGAACCGCCTTCTGGCGCCGGCCGGCGGGGATCTGGCGCTCCGTTGGCTCCCCGACGGTTCGGGGGTGGTCTTCCCCATGTACTCTGCCGAATGGGAGGCGGAGGCCCGGGCGCGTTTTCTCCACGAGGTCCACGGCCCCATCGTGGTGCGCTCCAGTGAGAACGACTTCCTCTCCTGGGAGGCCATCCGCCGGATGGGGCTCACCCGGTCCCTGGGGCTGGCCCGGGCCGCCGACGGCGTCGTGGAGGAGGTCCTGGAGGAATCCACCTTCGCCACCTGGGACCTGACCCGGGACGGAGAGTTCCTCCTCCTGTACCGGGACATCTCCGAGGGGACGGACTACGACCGGATCTTCGGGCGGGACCACCGGGTGGTCTTCCGCCCCCTGGCCGGTGGAGAGGAGCGGGAGGTGCTGGCCAACGATCGGGGCCTCACCCTCCGGTGGTCCGGCGACGGCCGTGCCTGGGCCTGGCGGGACGGGGACCGCCTCCTCTTCGGGAGCCTGGAGCTGGAGGAGCCCCGGGAGCTGGTGGGGCCGGAAGGGGAGGGGGACGGAGACCCGGACCCCGACACCCCGGACGCCGCAGATGACGACGATGAGGAGGACGAGACGCGCCTCACCCCCGTCCGCCTGAACCAAGACGGATCCCTCCTGGTGGCCTCCAGCGACCAGGGGCTCTGGCTCGTCCGGACCGATTCCGGGGAGCGGACCCTCTTCCTGGAGGAGGATGCCGACGACGACACCTCGCCCCGGTGGTCGGTGACGGCATGGGAGGCGGAGGGGAACCGGATCTACCTCTCCTATGGGTCCCGTACGGAATGGGAGTGGGGCGTCTACCGCTTCGACCCGCAAACGGGCGAGATGGAGGAGCTGGTCCGGGACGGCCGCCGGTGGACCGGCCTCACCCTCTCCGAGGATGGGAGCACCCTTCTGGTGCAGGTGGCGGAAGCAGGGCGGCCCGGTGAGTTCTATGCCGCCGACCCCGACCTGGGGGAGCTGCGCCCCCTCACCGACGCCAACCCATGGCTGGCTGGGCGGGCCCTGGGCGAGGTGGAGCTCCTTCGCTACCTGGATGTGGACGGCGAGACCCTCCACGGGATCCTCCATACCCCGCCGGGCTTTGATCCGGGGCAGGCCCATCCCACCGTCTTCATCCTCTACGAGACCTTCTTCGACCCCGGGTTCAACGCCACGGCGGCCCTCCTGAACGCCGCCGGCTACCTGGTGGTGCAGCCCTCGGTGAATCTGGTGCAGGGCTACCCTGGAGAGGCGTGGCTCAAGGGGGTCACCGCCGCCGCGAACCAGCTCGTGGAGCGGGGGATCGCCGACCCGGACCGCCTGGGGATCCAGGGAGTGAGCTACGGGGGGTACGCCGTGAACCTCCTGGTGGCCCAGACCCCCCGCTTCGCCGCGGCCATCAACATCTCCGGGAAGGCGAACATGGTGAGCTTCTATACCGACTCGCCTCGCCTCGCCACCCGGAACACCCACGCGCCGGAGCGGAGCCAGGACCGCATCGGAGGGACCCTCTGGGAGGAGCCGCTGAAGTACCTGGCCCACTCTGCGGTGATGGTGGCGGACCGGATCCAGACCCCCCTCCTCCTCCTCACCGGACAGCAGGATCACAACGTGACGGAGCGCACCACTTCGGAGATGTACTACGCCCTTCGCCGTCTGGGCCGGGACGTGGAGTGGGTGAGCTACATCGACGGCGGGCACGGGATGCCCCGCTCCACCCGGGCCGAGGCCGAGGACTACCTGGCGCGGATGCTGGATTGGTACGAGCGGCACATGCCGGGCCCCGAGGCCGTGGCCGACGCCGATGACGGGGCCGGAGGGTGACGCCATGACCGATCTCGTCCCATGCACCGCCTGCGGCCACTCCTTCCTCGTGCCTCCTGAGCCCTGTCCGGCCTGCGGGGCCCCGGCGCCGCCACAGGCTGCCTCGGTCGAGGGGCAGGGGAGGGACGTCATCATCTCCTCTCGCCTGAACCGGACGGCCCAGGTGGGAGGAGTCCTCCTGGCCGGACTGGTGACGGGGTCGCTGAGCTGGTTCCTCTTCGCCCGGGAGATGGGGGTAGTCCTGCTCCTCATGGCGCTGGTCATCGCAGGGGCCATGCTCTGGAGACCGTAGAAGGCCGTTGAGTCAGAGATTCGGCGGGATTCGTGACCCGGCGCATCCACGGTGGCTCCCCCGCCCTGGATCGGGGTAGCGATCCCGAACCAGAATCCGTGCTCCCGCCTCCCGAACCTTCGCTCCCGCCGCTCCCACGCTCCCTCCATCCTCATCCCCACCACCCGGATCCCCTCCATGCCCCGTTCTCGCCCCCCCCGCTTCGCGCCCCTCCTCCCCATCCTGGCGGGCTTGGCGGTCCTGGCGGGGGCCGGTTGTTCGCCTGGGACCGATCAGGTCGTCGAGGCATCGCCTGCACCCCTTCTGGTGAGCGCCGATTGGGTGCAGGAGCGACTGGGCGACGGGGGAGCTGAGGGGAGCGCCCTCGTCCTCCTTCACGTGGGAAGCGACTCCTCCTTCGTGGCGGGGCACATCCCCGGGGCCCGGCCCCTGGCCCTGCAGCGCTTCGCCCCCGAGGTGAATGGGCTGGGCACGGAGATGCCCGACCCGGCGGACCTCCGGGAACTCCTGGAAGAGGCGGGCGTCTCCGTGGATTCCCGGATCGTGGTCTACTCGGCCACCCACCCGCCCCAGTTCGCCGCCCGCCTCTACCTCACCCTGGAACACTTCGGAATGGGGGCGCAGAGCTCCATCCTGGACGGGGGACTCCGGGGGTGGGAGGGGGAGGGACGCCCCCTGGCTACCGGCGCCGTGACGGTGGAGCGGGGGAGCCTCCCGGAACTCACACCCAGGCCGGGGCTCCTCGTGGATCATGACGGTGTGGCGGCGCGGATTGCGGATGCCGGCGCCCAGGTGGTGGACGCCCGGGACCCCCAGTTCTGGACCGGCGAGGCCCACCTCCAGCAGCGGGCGGCCCGACCGGGCCGCATCCCCGGAGCCCGGAATGTCCCGTTCCGGTCCCTGGTGGACGACTCAGGGCACTTCCTGGACGAGGCGGCGCTCCGTGCCCGCTTCACCGAGGCGGGGATCGAGCCAGGGGAGCCGGTGGTGGCCTACTGCCACGTGGGGCAGCAGGCCAGCCTTCTCACCGTGGCGGCCCGACTCCTGGGGCACCCGGTTCAGCTCTACGACGGATCCTGGGAGGACTGGAGCCAGCGGCTGGAACTCCAGGCGGAAAACGA
>REED01000125.1 GCA_007695225.1 Gemmatimonadales bacterium | reverse complement strand
GGGGGGCAACGTAGGAGTCGCCACCTGGGTGGGCAAGCAGTGGCGATCGGGAGGGCCGGAACGGGCCGGGCGTGGTGTACGTGCGTCGAGAAGGATCGGAGCAAGGAGACCCGCTTTGGGCCATGGGGAAGGGGTCCGAGAGATGTCGGGGCGGGCGCATGGGGACGACGTCCAGAGATCCCCGGTGGGGGGGGCGGTCCCATACCCGCCCGACCCGGCTCTCGCCCGAGGAGTCGCCCAGGAAAGGGGTATGCCTCCTCTGCTGCTTCCGGAAAGTGGCGATGTGGGCCAGCAGGATTGCCCGAAGCTCCTCGCCTACTCCCTCACTGTCACCCTGGGTCCTGCCTCGAACCCTGCAAATGGGGAAGATCCATGTGGGTCGCCAGGAAGCGAAGCCCTCGCTCCAGCCGGTCCCGGACCGTCTCCCGGTAACGGCCCAGGGAATGATCCTCGTCTGGATACTTCACAAACTCCAGGAGCTGTCCCTTTCCAAGCGCTTCCATCCGATCAGCCCACATCTCCGACTGGCGGATCAGCACGGCGGTGTCCCGGTTTCCGTGAAGGAGGAGCTGTGGGACGTTGACGCCTTCCACGAAGTTGATGGGTGAGCGGAGGTCGTATTCCCCGGGGATCTCGGCGTACGAGGCTCCGAATTCCTCTCGAAGCATCCGGGGCTCCCGGTTCGCCGTCCAGGCGCGTCCCGAGGCTGCGAAACGCTCGATGGACTCGATCTCGAAGGAGGAAACCGGAGCCCTGATCACCTGGGCCGCGACCCGGTCCGAGTCCCGGGTGGCGATGAGGAAGCTCATGTACCCACCGCCACTCCCTCCCCAGGTGGCGATGCGGTCCATGTCCACGTAGCCCAGGGACTCCAGGTAGTCCCAGGCCGCCATCGTGTCCTCGTAGTCCGCTCCCCCCCAATCCGCGATGTGGAGGTCATGGAATCCCTGACCCAACCCGCGGCTGCCGCGCTGATTTGGAGAGAGCACGACGAAACCCTGCTGGGCAAGGAACTGATGGTGGAAGCTTCGGGCATCCACACTCATGTCGTGTCCCCAGAGCCCCGGGTGCCCATGGAGCGCAACCACCGCCGGATAGCGACGGGCCGGGTCGAAGTCCGGCGGAAGGAGCAGGACGCCTGGCACGGGGAGGCGGTCTGACGGTGCGGGATAGGTGATATCCGTGGCCACGGTGAGCCGAGTCGGATCCAGCCGTCCCATGGAACGGGTCACCTGCCGGGGAGTGCCTCCGGTCGCAGGCATGACCCAGATATCCGGCACCCGGTTGGACGTGGTTTCCCGGTAGGCGATGTCCGCTCCGTCAGGGGAGAAGGCAGGTCCGCTTCGGACCCCCGCTCCAGATGTGAGCACCCGGACCTCCCCAGATCCATCGGCGGGAGCCAGCGCAAGCTGGGTGCTCATACCCAGACCGTCGCCTACGATGAAGGCCAGAGTGGAACCGTCGGGGGACCAGGTGGGCGAGTTGTGTTCCCGCGGAGCCCAGGTGATGGGCGTGAGAACCCCGGTCGCCACATCCACCACCGCGATCTGGGAGAAGCCGCTCCGGCTGGAGGTCACCGCCATGCGTGTCCCGTCCGGGGACCATACGGGAGACCCCACTCCAGGGTACTCCAGTCCCACCACCCTACGGGGTTCTCCTCCTTCCACAGGCCGGATCCAGACAGCTCCTCCTCGGATAAAGGCCAGCGATTGGCCGTCCGGTGACCATACCGGACTCCGGTCCTGGGCTGACCCTGGATCGAACAGTCGGGGCCAGGCGCCGGGGGTGTCCAGATCCAGGAGGCTGATCTTGTTTCCGGCCCCGCGCCGATCGTACCACGCCAGGGTGCTCCCGTCAGGGGAGACTGCGGGAGCGGTTTCGATGACCCCGTCATGGAAGGTGTGCTGGGTGACCTCCCGGGTTTCGAGGGACATGGAGAAGATGTTGGTATAGCGCTCGAAGTACCGGGCGGAGGAAAACAGGAGCCGCCTCCCGTCGGCGCTCACCGACAGGTCCTCCTTCGGCTCGGACCGGTCGACCACCGGTGTGGTGGCGAACTCCGGAGTGAGTTTTCCTGTGAACTGCTCCGGATCCCCTCCCCCCGCCGGGATGCGGAATACCTCCCAGGTCCCCGTATCGCCGGCGCTGCTCACGTAGAAGAGATGGCGTCCATCCGGCGCCCACACGAACTCCCGGACTTCGGTGGCGGTCATGAAGTCATCCACCGTGTAACCTGGAGCCTGCCCCTCCAGCCCGGGGCGCATCGAGAGAACGAGGCCCGCAACGAGGAGCACGCTGCAAGCGACGGCTCGGGCACAGGCTCCGGGCGATGGGAGGATGCGCGGGGCTGAGGGCAGCGCTGGGGTTACTTTCAAGGTCGGTCGGGTCGAAAGGTGAACATGGGTGTGCGGAGTCGAATCGCTCAGCCGTCGATGTCGTCCGTCGCCGCGTCTCCGGTCATGTAGCGCTCGAACCAGTTCCTCAGGTAGAGCTGAACCCGCATGAAGTTGGAGGGTGGGCTGCTCCGGCTGTGCCACCCGTCGGTGAGTCGGACCATGGCGGTGGGCACCTCCATCATCTGGAGCGCCATGTAATACTCCTCGCTCTGGGAGATGGGGGTCCGGAGGTCGCGCTCTCCCGTCATCAGCATTGTGGGTGTAGTCACGTTCCCGACGTACATGAGGGGTGAGCGCTGGAGGTGCTCGGTCGGGTCGTCCCAGGGGAGGTTGTCGAAGTTCCGATACCAGCCGCTTCCATCGGTGGTCCCGACGAAGCTCAGCCAGTTGATCACGGGGGCCTTGGAGACGGCGGCAGCGAAGCGGTCCGTGTGTCCCACGATCCAGGCCGTGAGGACGCCGCCGCCGCTTCCACCGTAGACGAAGAGATTCCGTTCGTCGATGTACCCCCGGTCGATGACCGCGTCCACACCTGCTATGAGGTCATCGTAATCCTGGCTGGGATAGGCCCGCATGATGGCGTTCCCGAACTCGCTTCCATAGCCGGAGCTTCCCCGGGGATTCGTGTAGAGCACCACGTACCCGTTGGCCGCGTGATTCTGCCAGGCAAAATTGAAGCCCACGTTGTACATGGCGTGGGGCCCCCCGTGGATTACCAGGATCAGGGGGTAGCGTCGGTTGGGGTCGAAGTCCGGCGGTTTGATGATCCAACCGTGAATATCCCAGTCGTCCACCGAGGAGTACCAGATCTCCTCCACCTCTCCGAGGTTCAACCGGGAGAGGGCGGCGCGGTTGGTCTGGTGAAGGAGCCTGGGATCCGGGTTGCGCACATCGAACCGGACCAGGGACCCGGGGTCGTGGAAGGAAGTCCGGGTGGCCACCGCTGTCCCATTGGCCAGGAGGTCGGTGACGGTGAGCATGTGGTTCCCCTCCGTCACTGGTCGGGAAGGGCCATCCAGGGGTGCGAAGTGGAGGTTGCGGGTGCCGCTGTCGTCCGCGGTGAAGTACACGCCGCTTCCATCCGAGGCCCAGGTGAGGTTGGATGGAGACCGGTCCAGGTTCTGGGCGATCTCCCGCAGTCCCGATCCATCCCGGTCCATTACGTAAAGACTCGACTCCCGGTAGGTGTCCTCGGTCCATTCGTATCCGGTGAACGCGATGTGACGTCCGTCGAGGGAGGGCGTGGGGTTACCCTTGGGGCCCCTGGCCGTGGTAAGCTGTCGGACCTCTCCGGTCCCCACATGGACCGTGTAGAGGTGGGCCTCCCGCCAGAGTCGCTCCGCGTCTTCCACCCGGTGGGACTGGAAGATCACGTGGTCCCCATCGGGCATCCACGTGCCGTTGGAGTGGTCCCAATCCCCCGAGGTGATCCGGACGGGGGCGCCGCCAGAGGCATCCACCACGAAGAGATGCTGGCTGCCTCTCGGCGTCCAACCCTGTCCGTCACGACGGAAGTGGATGCGATCTTCGATGATGGGATCTCCGGTCCAGGAGGCCCCCTGGGGCGCCCGGGGAAGCTGGATCGACCAGGAAGGGTCCAATGAGGAGGGGACCAGCGCCTGGAAGAGGATCCGGGTACCGTCGGGAGACCACTGGATGCTGCCCGGGCTCTGCTGCATCCGGGTGACCTGGGAGGCGGCTCCCTCCGCGTCCATCCACCGCACGAAGATCTGGGTGCCGGAGGGATCCCCCTGCGCCGTGTAGGCCAGGCGGGTACCGTCCGGAGACCACTGGGGCGACGAGCCCTCCACCAGGAAGCGATTCCGTGTCCCGTCTGCGTTCATGATCCAGAGGGCGGAGGCCCACCGGTCGTTCATGGGATCCATGAATCGTCGGGTGTAGACCACCTGGGATCCATCAGGGGAGAGGCGCGCCTCCCCCACCTCCTCCCACTCCAGGTAGTGGTCCAGGCTGAGGGTCTGGGGGCTCTCCTGGGCCGTCGCCGCAGGGGTCGGGAGCGCCAGGAGGAACACCAGGGGGAGGAGCGCCAGGACGGGGAACCTCCCCCTCCGGCCCTGCGGGGAACACCTTGAGCGCGGGGCCCGCGTAGAGCCCCAACGAATCGAATTGGACATTTCAGGTCGCTCCGGATCGGGGTGGAGGTTCAGACGGCATCTGAGATGGAGGTGAAGCTGAAGTCCCTCACCTTCAGGGAGGGGACCCGAACCGCCGGTCCCATCCCTGTGGAGACCCTGACGGGAGCCCCCATCATCTCGATGTTGTTGAGCGAGAAGATGGGGCTCTCGTTCCAGCGGAGGTTCTTCACGGGGTGGGTGATCCGACGTTCTCGATGAGGAAGGTCCCGTCCCGGGTCAGGCCGGTGAAGAGGACGGTCCGGGGATCCACCGATCGGATGTACCAGAACCGGGTCAGCAGGAGCCCCCGAGCGGTGGAGGCGACCATCTCCTCCAGGGTGTCGGAGCCCCCGGCCATGTACCACCCGGACGGAAATCCCGTTGGCTCCCGGTCATTCCGTTGTGCCCAGTATCGGTCGTAGGTCAATTCCCGAAGCACTCCGTTCTCCACCCATGTCTGTCTCTGGTTGGGGAGTCCTTCGTCGGTGAAGGGGGTGGAATGGATCCGGGAGTCCTCCGGATCGGAGTGGATGGTTACCCGCTCGTCCACGAAGCGCTGCCCGATCTTGTTGCCTCCACCGGGGGCGGAGAAGAAGGATCGCCCCTCGTCGGCGGCCCGGGCTCCGAGCTGGTTCACCAGGAGGTTGACCATGTTGGCCACCGCCGTGGGCTCCATCACCACCGTCCACCTTCCCGGCTCCACATCCCGGGGCTCCCGGGACTGGATGGCCTTCTGCACCGCGATGGCTCCCAACTCGGCGGTGTCCAGTTCAAGCCAGTCGTTTACCCCGGTACCGGCCCATCCCGAGCCGGTCCCATCCTGGGTCCGGATGGTGGTGGTGAAGTCCACCCGGGAGTCTTCCGAGTAGGCAAAGAGCCCCGAGGAGGTGGCTACGGAGGTCCCGCCGGAGCGGTGCGCCAGGAAGCCCGACGACACGAGGTCCTGCTCCAGGGCTTGGCCGGTGACCCGGGCGATGGCCCGAGCCCGCTCCTCGGGCTCCAGGTTCGTCGTGCTCTCGTAGAAGGAGCGGGAGGTGGGGTAGCTCTGGGGCCCCAGCTCACCCAGGTACTCGGGGTCGTCGGGAGCCAGCCGGGCCAGTTCCTCGGACATCCGCACCATCTGTTCCAGAGAGGCGTCGTCGAACCGGTTCGTGGTGGAGGAGGCTACCTTCTGCCCAAAGGCGCTGGTCGCCGTCAGGGTGGAGCGACGGATGTCCCCGGCGGTACTCATCTGGTTCTGGGCAAACCGGGTGTTCCCGTCTACGGCGCTGTTCAGGTTCACACGGCAGTGGTCCGCCCGGGAGAAGGCCAGCACCTGCTGGGTGACGCGGCGGGCCTCGGCCTCGCTCAGGAATCGGGTCACGGCCATGGCTCAGACGCTCCTCGCGGTGTTGATTACGGTGACGCTTCGGTGCCGCGTGGCGGGGCACCCGTGGGAGATGGCATTGGACTGGCCGGGCTGCCCCTTCCCGTCCCCGAATGCGCCGCCCGTGAAGTAGGTACTCTCCCCCCCTGCCAGGTCCGTGGCGTTCCAGAACTCCGGCGTCCGGATCTGGTAGGCCACGTCCTTCAGCATCCCCCCGATCCGCCCGTTCCGGATCTCCCGGAAGACCT
>REED01000198.1 GCA_007695225.1 Gemmatimonadales bacterium | reverse complement strand
GCGACGCCCCCGAAACCCAACCAGAACATCGTCTCCATTCAGTCCCGCTCCCCCAGTGGTTTGCTCTGCCAGGTGTGGCGCCGACTCCACGATCATGTCTTGCAGGCGCCCGCCCATTCCGCCGGTTGCCCGGGGATGAGCCACTTCCACGCAGTATTCGGGCCCGATCCGACGCCCGACCGGCCTGAACGCCCCCCCGGGGGTGCGGCATACTATGTGCGTTTGGGACTCGGGAAGGCGATCCCGGGCACGGCGACCGCCCCCCCGCCCCACAAGATGGAGCCCCGAGCCTCCCTCCAGTGGGGGGCCCGACCGCCTGTTCAAAACCTCCAGACTCTCAGGAAGGACGGTAGATGCCGGTTCCCCTCGCGATTTGCGGCACAGGGTTGCGCCACGACCGCTCCTGGCGCATCGGATTGATTCTCCTTTCCCTGTTCCTGACCACCCCCCTGGCTGCCCAGACCCTCTCCACCGGAAGCCTGGTGGGGCGGGTTCTTTCTGCAGACGGAGGCTCCCTGGACGGCGTCCTGATCACCCTCTCCCAAGAGGACCGGGGGTGGGAGGAGTCCCTCACGGCGGATCGCACCGGTGGGTTTGTCTTCCGCTTCCTGGAACCGGGGACCTACCACCTCCAGGCTGAGCGCCTGGGCTTCGTCCCCCTCCGGGTGGACGGGGTCACGGTGCGGTCCTCGGACCGCGTGGAAGTGGAGCTTGTGCTCCGGCCTTCCCCGCCGCCGGTCCGGGAGGTGGACGAGATGACCTTCGCCCAGGTACGGACCTCGGCGGTTCCCCGGCTGGAACCCCTCCTGCCGCGGGAGTTGGAGCGGCTCCCCTTCGGTTCGGCGGGAATGTCCGCCCTCTCCAGCCTTGAGCCGTTCTCCGGCGCGGGGCTGCAGGGCCGTGGGCTTCCCGAGCGGTTCACCGCCCTGACCCTGGACGGCATTCCCCTCCGCTCCGTCCAACCTCCAGGGAGCGGGGCGGGGATGTTCCATCCGGGACCGTGGCCCATGGAGCTCTTCCAGGAGGTCGAGTTCCTCCGCTCCGCAGTGGATGTGGAGTGGGGGTATGACCCCGGGGCCCTGGTCCGCGCCTCCACCCGGAGGGGCGGGAATGCACGGGAGTTCCAGGTGCGGGTCGGAGCCACCGGTGGCCCCCTGGGGTTCGACACCCCCCTGCCTGGGGAGGTGGATCCGGTCCTGGGGCCCGAGGTCACCGCGGTGCTGTCGGGACCCATCGTCACGGACACCGCCAGCTACCGCGTCGTTCTCGATTTCCGCCGTGTGGCGCGGCCCCAGTCCGTCCTCTCCGGCAGTTCCATTGGGGCTGCGGAGGCCTTCCTCCAATCGGCGGCAGGAAGCGGGGGGGTGCCCCTCCGCGGAGACGGCGTGGGTACCTGGGACATGGCCTCCGTCTTCAGTCGGGTGGACTGGCAGCCCAGGGATGCCCTGGACCTGTCGCTCCGTTCCGGCATCCATCTTCTCCGGGACGGGGCCTGGGACAGCGGGTCGCCGCGTCCGGAAGTGGACCAGGCCACCCTGGAGTCGCTCGACGGATTCCTCCACGGCACCCTTACCTCCCGTCTGGGAGAGGCTGGAGCGCTGGAGTTGAGGCTGGGCCTGGAATCCAGCCAGCGGGAATACCGGGCCGCCCCTCTTCCGGGGAGCGAGGCCCTGCCGCCGCCCCGGACCCTGGTGCACCGGGGGGGCGTCATGGCCGGTGGCGACCCCGAGACAGAGGGTGAGTTCGGCCGGACGGGGTTCTCCCTGGGAACGGTCCTCCACTATCTGGGGGGTCGGCACCACGTGAAGGGCGGGGTGGAACTCGGGATGGAGGGCCACCGGGCCGACGGACGAACCGCACCCGGCCCCGTCTTCCTCTTCCCCACCCAGGAGGACTTCGTGGACCGGAGGGGCCTCGTGGCCACGGCGCTGGGATCCCCCGCCGATGCCTCCTATTCCTCGTCCAGGATGGCCGTCTTCTTCCAGGATCGGTGGATGCCTTCCCCTTCCTTCGCCCTCACCGCCGGAGTCAGGATCGAATACCAGGACCTTCCCCTCGACGACCTTCATTCCGATGAACGGTGGTTCGAAGCGTCGGGGATCGACGGTGCCCAGGTCGATGACCCGTCCATCCAGGTGAGCCCCCGGGTGTCCTGGGAGTGGAGCCCGGGAGCGGGTGGCCCGGTGACCCTGAGCGGGGCCGCAGGTCTCCAGCGTGGCCAGTACGATCCGGCCATCCTCCTGGAGGTACTCGGGGATACGGGCACGGTGACCGGCTTCCGTCACGCGGGCTCCCAGGCAGGGTGGCCCGGCGCAGGAGCCCCGGATCCGCCGGGGGCGGCCGCCACCCGCATGACCCTGCTGGGCCCCCGCTTCGAACAGCCCCTCTCCAGGTTCCTGGAAGGGGCCCTCGCCCTGTCGCTGGGGAGGCACACGGTGGCCGAGGTGGGAGGGGAATACCGGCGTACCGACTTCCTTCCCCGGCGGCGGGACCTGAACCGGGTTCCCCGACGCTTCGCCCAAGACCAGTTCGGCCGAGAGATCTTCGGTGAGGTGATCCAGGAGGATGGCCTCGTTACCATCCGGCCTGGGTCCGACCGGCGCTTCCAGGGCTTCGACGTGGTCTCCGCACTGGAGTCGGACGGATGGTCCACCTGGTCCGGAGTCACGCTGGGGATCCGCCACTCCGCCGGCGAGGATCGGTCCCTGCGGGCTTCCTATACCTGGTCCACCCTCGAGGACAATGTCCCCCTCTCGGAGGCGGGCTGGCCCCGCATGGTCCGGGAGCGGCCAGGGGGTGACGGAGAGGAGCCGGCCTGGCTGACGGGGGATTCCGATCTACACCGGCCCCATCACCTCCAGGTCTCCGGAAGCCTCCGGCTTCCCGGGGTGCCCGGTGTGACCCTGGGAGGGGTGTATTCCGCCAAGTCGGGGCGCCCGTTCACACCCACCGTGCGGGATCTCCTGGGCGCAGATCCCACCGCACTCGTGGGACTACACCCCATCCTCATCCCGGAGGAGCTGGTGGAGCTCACGGCCCCCCTGGACGGGAACTGGCCCTGCCTGGGGAGCCTACGCAGAGGAGAGCTCCAGCGGAATAGCTGCCGGATGGGGAGCGTCCACTTCCTCGACGCCCGGGCCACCGTCTCCCTGCCCGCGCCCGAGGGTCAGCGCTGGCACCTTTCCGTGGACGTCTTCAATCTCCTGGATTCAGGGGATGAGATTCCGGATGGCGCCCTCTTCCTGGTGGATGGAGCCGGTTCGGTAGGGGAGGGCCCGGCAGGCGACCGGATCCGCCTCCCGGTCGTTCTGAACCCCGGCTTTGGCCAGCCCCTCTTCCGTAACTCCCCGGGCCGGTCCCTCCGGGTCGGCCTGACCATGAGATTCTAGCATGCGATACTTCCCCACCCCTCGTTTCGTCCCCGTCCTCGTCCTCGTCCCCGTCCTCCTAGTCCTCGCCGCCCTTACGGCCTGCTCGGAGGCCGGGGAGGGACACCTGTTCGAGGTGGAAAGCACCGGCGTGGTGAGCGGCGATGCCTTCCTCGACCTGGGGCGCACCGGTACCCGGGCCCCCGGGGATCCGAGCCTGGCCGGGCTCCAATTGGCCCTGGTCATGTTCGGAAGCCGTGACACGGTCACCCTTGCGCTCTCCGACACCGCGGGCTTCTTCGGGGCTCAGGACCTGCCGCTGGGGAGCTACCAGGTCGTTCCCGATCCGGGTTTCCTGGGCGATTCCCTGGAGGTCACCCGGATCTCTCCCTCTCCTGCCGAAGTGCGACGGGGCCCTGGAACGGAGGTTTCCGTTGGGATCAGCTTCCCCGTCCGTGAAGTGGAGGAGATCCTCGAGGGGCCTTCCGGCGTCCGGCTGTACGCCAGGGGAATCGCCCTGAATTCACGGGAGTCCCTGCCGGGCTCGGCGGTCCACATCCGGTCGGGGGACCGGGCGCTCCGGGCGGTGGACATGGCTCCGCTGGAGATCCAGCCGGGGGATTCCATCCTCATCCTGGGGCGTACCCGGCGTGTAGCCGGTCGGGTGATCCTGGAAGAGGGGCTGGGGCGGCGCCTGCGGCAGGCGGTCGCGGCTCCGACCCCCTGGGAGGTCACCACCCTGGAGGCTGCCTCGGCGTCGGAGGGAACGTTGGCCGCCGACTTCGTGATGGTGAACGGCGTGGAGATCCTGGATGTGCGGACCTCATTCGGGGAGACGGTGGTCACGGTCTCCGACGGATCCGGGCCCCTGGTCCTGCGCTTCCCAACCGGATACCTGGCTCAGATCCGGGTGGAGGCCCTTGAGCCAGGGACCGTGTTCGACGTCCAGGGGATCCTGCTCCGGGCGGGTGCCGGAGCCTCCTGGGAGCTGCGACCGAGGGTGCCCACCGACCTCATGGGTCTCGAGCCGGCTCCGTAACGGTCCGGGCTTACGGGCCTACCAGCCCCCCTTCCGGAAGAGGACCACCGGAAGGGTCCGCGCCATGATCCGGAGATCTTCCAGGGTGGAGACCTTCCGGATGTATTCCAGGTCGTGGCCGACCTTGATCTCCACATCCCCGATGGACTGATCGTAGTGGTGGCTCACCTGGGCCAGGCCGGTGATCCCGGGCAGGACCCGCTGGCGGTCCTGGTAGCCGTCCACCTCCTCTCGGAGCTGCTGGAAGATCTCCGGCTGCTCCGGTCGGGGCCCCACGATGTTCATGTCCCCCTTGAGAACGTTGAAGAACTGGGGGAGTTCGTCCATCCGGCTCACCCGCAGGAATCGGCCCACCGGAGTCACCCGGGGGTCGTCGGGGGCGGCCCATTTCTGCTCACGGCTCCGTTCCGGGGCGTGGGTCATGGTGCGGAACTTATAGATCTGGAATACCCTGCCCCCCAGGTCCTTCTTCCGCCGCGGGTCAGGGCCGGCGTGGCGGGTACGCCAGCGTCGGTCCAGCCCCACCCTGGGCTGGGTGAAGAGGATGGGGCCAGGGGAGGTGATCTTCACCAGGATGGCGATCACCACCATGAGAGGGAGGGTGAGGGCGATCCCCACCAGGGCCACCGTGACGTTCAGGCTGCGGCGTGACCAGTAGGAGAGATCGCCCTCGGATTCCCCCGGTTCGTCCCTGGAGGGGACCAGCGCGAGTGGGGGCGGGGGTGCCCCTTCCCTGGGGTGGGAATCAGGCTCCCCTATGCTCCCGCCGCCGCCCTGGGCTCCGGATAGGGGCCTGAGGGGAAGGATTCCATTCTCCTCTCTGGGGAGATCCACGGGGTGGTCCCGGTCTGACCTCTGGTCTGACCTCTTCCTTCGGGCTGCTCCCAGGTGGCCTACCACCCGGGTTGGGGCCATCCATTTGTCGGAACTGGAATGCTGACCAGAGCCGAACCAGGGGGTGAGGGGCATATGCGAGGCGTCTCCGATGCTTTGGGGCGGCGGGCTCATCCGGAGGCGCAGCCACCGCGGAGCAGTAGGGTCCATGGGAGGGGGGTCAATCGACGACGTGACCCCCTTTGGCCCTCTTCCATGCAAGCCCCGTTCACCTTTGCCGGAGAGGCAGAAATGCGCCGCAAAAGCCTTGTGTCGCAACGCGAAGAAAGAAATGTTACACCTGGGTTTACGGAGGCCCACCTATGGTGCGGGAGCGATAGGTGTAGCGGCCCCACAACACCTCGTCCGGTGGGGTATCTGTCGATCCTGCCATCAGATCCGGGACCGGTGAAGCCGGTCCGTCAGCCCAGCGCCCGGGCGCTGGCGCCCTCCTCCTCCACCATCCGCCTGAAGTAGGGGATGCTCCTTCGGAGCCCCTCCGCCAGATCGATGGTGGGCTCCCAGCCAAGGAGCTCCCGGGCCCGGGAGATGTCCGGTCGTCGGACCTTGGGGTCGTCGGTGGGAAGGGACCGGAACTCCAGCTCCGAGGTGCCCCCCACCTGCCGAAGCACCTCCTCCGCCAGCTCCCGGATGGTGAACTCCACGGGGTTCCCGATGTTCACCGGGTCGTGGAGGTCGGAGTGGAAGAGGCGCCAGATCCCATCCACCTCGTCCTCCACGTAGCAGAAGGAGCGGGTCTGGGAGCCGTCGCCATAGATGGTGAGGGGGTCACCTCGTAGGGCCTGGACCACGAAGTTGGAGACCACCCGCCCGTCCCCCGGGCGCATGCGGGGGCCGTAGGTGTTGAAGATCCGGACGAT